>JACZJL010000045.1 GCA_014860585.1 Bacteroidales bacterium
GACCTGCTTAATGTTGAATCAAGCGGGATCACAGTAAAAAATCCTTTGTTCAAATATAGAATTGATGAGGCGCATCGCATAAGGTTGAGAAATCAGAAATTCATTGGTACAGTAGCAACCTCCTATGATTATATCGAAAAAATTTTCCAGATCCCATTTTTACTCAAACCCATCGATGACAAAGGAAAAGACCAGCTGATCGAATCCCAGCTCAATATAACAACCGGTAAACATGATTCTAAAATAGAAGATACCATCACTATTGAGCAACCAAAAAACATTGAGGTTGAAGAATCGAGTAGTCAGTCGAAGAATCAGGTGAATAAAGTTTCTCCTGTACAAACCTCTTTACGACAAACTGTTATCACAAACGCTCAACCCAAAGTAAAACCTGTGCCTGGCAAATCACAAAAGAATAAAGAAGCAACTAAACTAAGATCAGCATTGCTTGAGATATCCATTGATGAAGTCAGGTTTATGCAGGGCATTTCATTCCTGATAGGAGATACACCAAGAACGATCAAGCGGTATGTCAATATCTACAGGGTAATCCGTATTCATCCTAGATTTGCATTTGCCGACAGCAACGAGCTTGAGCATTATGCTGCCGCTATGGTACTCCTTGCCATGGTCACCGGAATGACTGATCAGTCTAAAGATTTTTTTGACAAATTACGGAACGACACTGTATCAGAAACATTTGGGCAGTTCCTCCAAACCTGGTTGGATGCTCCAGGTAACAGTGCACCCCTTCTGGTAACCCTGGTCGAATCATTGGATAAAGAAGAAGCCTTAAAAGATTTGAGCAATATTCACATCGATAAGTTTAAGATCAATCTCGACCTGGTTTCAAGGTTTACGTTCAGGAATTAGTTGGAGGCTTCTCATAGCGTTGAACATAAAATCAAAAGATAACTTCCCGTGAGATAACAGGGAATATTTGGAAAAGGTGTAAAACCAGGTTTGTATTCCGAACGTAAAATCGGAATATGTTGTATGACTCCTTTATTGACTCTGTATTCTGAAATGAGCCTCAAAATTTGATGATGTTCTGCACGAAATGATAAGCTTCTAAATTTAAGGAAGAAAACGAAATTTATTCAGGCTATAACAGGTTGTCGGACACTCCCTCCTGGTAGGATAAGTTTTACGATAAGAATAGGTGTGACACACTCATCATTGACTTTGATCTGCGATACCTGATCGGAACTATGAATAGGATCAACTGCAGTCTGCCGTTGAAAATCCCTGATAAGGAACCGTTTTTTGGTTACATTTGCCGCTTAATTTTAAACGATGAAGCCGGAAAGAAAGAATTTTGTATTGGGCGCCTCTGCCGTAAGTTTAGCAGCTGTGTTGTGGGGTTTCGATGGTATTGTTCTTACACCGAGACTTTATAATCTCGAGGTGAGTTATGTGGTTTTCATCTTGCATCTTTTTCCATTCCTGTTAATGAATTTCGTGCTTTACAGGGAATATCGCCACCTCCGGAATTTCACCGCATCCGACTTTACGATATTCCTGCTCATTGCCTTGTTTGGCGGTGCGTTTGGAACCCTTGCCATTGTCAAGGCACTCTTCCTGCTCAATTTCAACCACTTGTCCATTGTTGTTTTACTGCAAAAACTTCAACCCATATTTGCTATCCTGCTCGCAGTTATCTTTTTGGGTGAAAAAACCGGTAAAAATTTCCTGGTTTGGGCCGGGTTAGCCATGATTGGTGGTTATTTCCTCACCTTCGGGCTTGCTCTGCCCGATTTTGAAACCGGTGGGAATACGCTAAAAGCTTCTTTGCTGGCGCTGGTGGCCGCCTTTTCGTTTGGGAGTTCAACAGTATTTTCAAAAATGATACTCGGAAAATACAGTTTTGTTACCTCAGCATTTTACCGCTACGGCTTCACCAGCCTGATCATGTTGATTATTATGCTTGGTTTTGGAGACTTTGGGCAATTTGCAGTAACCACGAAAATTAACTGGCTCTTTATTGCCATCATTTGCCTCACTACCGGAACCGGTACAATATTTCTGTATTATTACGGATTAAGGCAGGTTAAAGCCATCATGGCTACCATCAGCGAATTGATGTTTCCGGTCTCTGCAGTGATTTTTGACTATATTTTCAATGGAAGTCTTTTTACTCCTGTGCAGTGGATAAGTGCAGCAGTGATGATATTTGCAATCATCAAACTGAATATGAAACCAGGAAAAGCTGCCAATCACTGAAGAAGCTTCAAACTTTTTTTCCCGGATAGATTTGACCAAAAGAGAAAGATATATCTTTGCCGCCTCAATTTTGCGGATGTGGCGGAATTGGTAGACGCGCCAGACTTAGGATCTGGTGCCGGAAGGCGTGGGGGTTCGAGTCCCTTCATCCGCACAAATTAAAAAGAGGCTCTCTCCTAAGTCTTTAAAAACGATTTTCAACTTTCGTTGGAAATCCAGACTCCTGAGATAGCCTCTTTTGCTTCTCAATCAAACCAATCCATTAATTTTTGCTGGCGCTGCTTTTGCTTTTCAGGAGCACGTCGTCAATCACCTGCTTAAGCGTGTTCTTGGGCAATGCACCCTGTGCCATCTGCGGCTGCTCATTTTTTGGGCAGAAGAGCAGGGAGGGAATGCTGCGGATTCCGAAAACAGCCGATAATTCCTGTTGTTCTTCAGTATCCACCTTGTAAATATTGATCTTCCCTTCGTATTCCTTTGAAAGTTCTTCAAGCACCGGTGCAACCATCTTGCAGGGGCCACACCAGTCGGCGTAAAAATCTATCAGACAAGGGAGTTCACCCTCGAATTTCCATTCTTTGTTTTGCTCATAATTAAAAACCTTCAACATGAAGGTGTCTTTGGTTAAATGTTCCATGTGTTTATTTTGTTTTGTGTTAATTCGACTCAATACTTAATTATTTCTTTAAGAGGACTTCATCAATGATCCTGGTGAATGTCTCTTTATCTTTCAACCCTTTGTCCATTTGTGGCTGACCTTCCATAGGAATATAAAGAAATGCAGGGATGCTCTGCACCTGGAAAACACCGGCGAGTTCACGTTCGACCTGGGTGTCTATCTTGTAAATCTTGATTTTTCCATCGTACTCCACCGAAAGCTCGTCGAGAATGGGAGCCACCATACGGCAAGGACGACACCAGTCAGCATAGAAATCAATGATAGCCGGTTCTTTGCCTTCATAAACCCAGGTTTGCGGGTTCTTCTCGTAATCCCAAATCTTTTGTTTGAAGGTCTCCTTTGTAAGGTATTCAATTTTTACGCTGGTTTTGTCATCAGGTGAATTACCTGCGCCGTTACCCGAAGTAGAGTTACAACCATAAGCAGCTAATGCAACAAAGGTCACAATGAGCAATAAGGAACTGATTTTTTTCATGTTTTATCGTGTTAAATGGTTAATTGTTCTGTCTTAATTCCGGCTGCAAAAATAATATCTTTTTTTATTTTAAATCGTTTAAGTATCACCTTTTAACTATTTTTGCAAAATAAAGTTCATTCAGGTTTTTGCATGATCTTGTTTTTTTTACTTAAGTTGTTTAAAAATAGCCATTTATATGAAAGATATCTTTTCACAATTAAAACAGGTAGAGTTTGAATCCATCTTCTCGGAGGATGAAAAATGCCTTGAATTTCTTGCCACGGAGAAATGGAAAGATGGCTATGTGTGCCGTAAATGTGGTCATACAAACTATTGCCAGGGTAAAACTCCTTTTTCACGCCGATGTACACGGTGTAAAACGGATGAATCAGCTACTGCACACACAATTTTTCATCGGTGCAAAATTCCACTTCACGAGGCTTTTAAGATTGCTTACCTGGTATGCGGACAGCCTGAAATTTCATCATACGACCTTTCCCGAACAATAGAAATACGCCAGATGACATGCTGGAAATTCAAGAAAAAGATTTCGGAATGCGTTGCTAAACAGGGTTTTTTGAACATGGTTGAAAATCAATAATTGTTTGGCGCCAGAAAATTCTAATCGAAGGGATATAAATTTTTACCACCGGTTTGAAAATATCCTTAGCTTTGTTTCTCATTTAAATATGGAATCGATGAGAACGTTTCAGCTCTTTTTCAAATCTTTGTTTGTTGGTCTTTTTTTCTGTCTTCCGGTATTATTGGTTGGTCAATACTCCCTCGACTTTAATGGTGGAACAGATTATGTTTTGCTGAATGGCGCCGACATTGCTCCACCCTGGAGTGTGGAAGTGATGGTGAACAAGAACGAAACCGACAATTACCAGCACCTGCTCACGGGAAATGACGGCAATAGTGGCATCCGGATCGAGCAGTACTGGGGTACGAAAGTAGGTTTTACCCATTCGGGAGTTATGGACTGGTATTTCAATTATATCTGTCCTATCGGGCAATGGGTGGCATTGGCCATCACCAACAATGGTACTTCAACAAAGCTTTATGTCAACGGGATGTTAAACAGCACGGTGAGCGCTTCCATCAATTTTCCGATGCGATGGATCAGTAAAAATACAACCGATGCATCGCTGAAAGCTAAGATTGACGAACTGAGGATCTGGAATATCGTGCTCAGCGATGCTGTTATTCAGCAGTATGCCGGGCAGCCTGTTGACCCCTCACATCCCAACTATGACGACCTGCGGCATTATTACAAGTTCGACGAGGGCAGCGGAAATACCTGTTATGACTCTAAAGGAACTTTACACGGAACTATTTTTGGGCCGGTTTACTATATTGACACCGACCACGACGCCGGTATCAGCAAGTTGGTAGCCCCTGAAACCACACCCGATAATTATTCATGGGCAGAGCCGCTGATTGTAAGGGTCAAGAATTTTGGTTCACAGCCTATTAATGAAGACTTTGATGTGACCTACACGATCCAGGGGATTGCCGGCGAAACGGTGACAGTAACTGCCGGAACAACACCGTTACCCTCAAATCAGTCAGTTGATGTGGAGTTTATGCCCATCAATATGAATGCATCAGGGTCATACAACTTTAAATTTTACACATCACTGGCCAATGATGAAAACAACAACAACGACACGCTAACCAAAACGCTGGTCAGCAATTCTACAGTGATAGGACAAATTACAGCTTTCTCTGCTGATACTTGCACTGCCCTGATCACCTGTGGCGCCGCTAAAGTAAGGGTGATATTTTACAAAGATGATATGTTTCGTATCTGGCTGGCGCCAAACGGAAATTTTTTAAACCCGGCAGGAAATCACATTGTAGCAGATTATGATTTCCCTTTAATCACCATCAATTGGACAGATGAGGGAAGCTACTATAAAATTACAACGGAAGAACTGACGCTCAGGGCTTACAAAAACCCATTGAGATTTGAGCTTTACCGAAACGATAATACTACCGGAATCTGGAAAGAATCTCACGGGCTGGATTTTGGAACCCGGACTTTTCAATACCTCGAGACGGATGAAAATGAATATTTCTATGGTGGTGGGATGCAGAACGGTTATTTTTCGCACAAGGGAACCAAAATCAAAATTTCCAAAGAGATTACCCATTGGGACGATGGCGCTGTACCCAACCCGGTTCCGTTTTACATGAGCACAAACGGCTATGGTGCTTTCAGAAATACTTTCAGCCCGGGAGAATATGATTTCAAAGGAGCTGAGTATATCGGTGCTTCACACACTGAATATCGGTTTGACTGCTTTTATTTTTATGGTCCATTGCTGAAAGAAATCCTGTATGGCTATACTGAGCTCACAGGCCGCCCTACGCTGATCCCGAGGTGGGGTCTTGAATTGGGCGATGCCGATTGTTACAACGTGAACGGACAGACCACCCCGGATGTAATTGAACTTGTAGCCGAGCCGTACCGGAATAACGACCTGCCAGGAGGATGGATTCTGCCAAACGATGGTTATGGTTGTGGTTATACCGATTTGCCCGTTCTAGTTTCGGAACTTCATGACCTGGGATTCTGGACAGGACTGTGGACAGAAAACGGTGTTGGACAGATTGCCTGGGAAGTAGGAACTGCCGGCACAAGAGCCTGTAAACTCGATGTAGCCTGGGTTGGTTCCGGTTATCTGAATGCTCTGAATGCCTGTAAAAGTGCTTACGACGGCATCGAATCGAACAGCGATCACCGGGCTTTTGTCTGGTCAGTGTGTGGATGGGCTGGTACGCAGCGCTACTCAGTGGTTTGGTCTGGAGATCAATCCGGTAATTATGAATACATCCGTTTTCATATCCCTACTTTTACGGGCAGTGGGTTGTCGGGTTACAATTATGCTTCGAGTGATGTGGACGGCATCTTTGGTGGCAGTGGCCCAAGCTATACACGTGATCTGCAATGGAAAACCTTTATCCCTGTGACTTACTGTATGTCGGGCTGGGCTGCCAGCGATAAACATCCCTGGAATTATGGCACAAACATCACCAATATCAACAGGACTTATCTGAAATTGAAAATGAGGCTTACTCCTTATATTTACACCTACTGCAATGAAGCCTGGGAGACAGGCACACCCATGGTAAGAGCCATGATTCTTGAGTTTCCCGACGACCCTGTTACACGTGATCAAACCACACAATATCAGTTCATGAGCGGCGAATGGTTGCTTGTGGCGCCTGTTTTCAAACCACAACTGATTCGTGACAGCATCTATTTCCCGGCCGGAAAATGGATTGATTACTGGGACGGAATTGTTTTTTTAGGGCCATTGACTTTAAACGGCTATTCAGCTCCTCTGGATAAGCTCCCTGTTTTTGTGAAAGCAGGAGCCATTATCCCAATGTATCCCGAAATGCTTTATGATAACCAATACCCGAAAGACCCGGTCACATTTGATGTTTACCCTAATGGGTATTCCGGTTTCGAATTGTATGAGGACGATGGTCTTACCAGACAACATAGGGAAGGCGCATTTGCGAAAACGTTGATCGAATGTGAAGGGCCGGCATTCGGAAGTGGGGGAGAGGTGACCATCACTGTTAACGAAAGCATAGGAAATTATGAAGGCATGCCAATATTTCGTTCAAATTTATTTGAGGTTCATCTTCACTCAAAACCGGATGGTGTGTTGCTGAATGAAACAACCCTGGTGGAATACCCAACCCTTGAAGCATTGCAGCAAGCTGAAGATGGCTGGTTTTATGATCCGGCGGACAGGCTGGGCATTGTCCATGTAAAAACTCAATCTTTACCCTTGAATGCTGCATTTCAGATAAAGCTCCTGTCTTTAACTTCCACACCGGATCAGAATGAAGGAAATTCAATACGTTTCTTTCCTAATCCAACCACCGGAAAGGTTTCAATCAGTGTTGGAGATGACCGCATTTTGGGTGTAAATGTTTACGATCTAAACGGAAAACTGATTACTCAAAAATTCAGTCATCTCCTCAATGGACACATTTCAACGATTGATTTATCCGGTCAACCCGATGGGATTTACTATGTCGAGGTAAGGACTGATCATGGATGGGTGAGCCGAAAAGTAAGTTTGGTGCGATAATGAAAATGAGTGGTTAAGTATTACCCACTGCTCATTTCAAACCCATTTATACGATCAATTCCCCAAGAAATGACGGTTCATCGCCTTCATTCAATGAAACCAGCCTGGCTTTTACAAATTCGTTAATGGGAATATTTTTTCCCCTGATCTTAACCGGCACGTAGTTTTCTCCGTATCCCTGTGCAATGCCGGATTTGCTTTTTTCGATAAGTAAGGTTTGTTCTTTTCCGATCAACGAGGAGCGGTAGTTCCGTTTTAGCTCTTCAGCAAGGTTACGGATCATCTCGCTTCTCGCTGTTTTCATCGCTTCCGGGATTTGTTCGGACATCCGTTCGGCACGGGTTCCTTTTCTGACCGAGTATTTGAATGTGTGAATATGGCCAAAGCCGATCTGTTTGCAAACATCAAGGGTTTGATTAAAATCCTCTTCAGTTTCATCCGGAAAACCGACAATCACATCGGTGGTGAAATTGAAATCGGGGTAACGGTTTTTTGTCTTGTTCACAATATCCATAAACCCGCCAACGGTGTACATCCGGCGCATTTTTGACAGTATGTTGTCTGAACCGCTTTGCAGGCACAAATGGAGGTGAGGGGTAAGCTTAGGGTGAGCAAAAAGATCAAGAAGCCGGTCTCCAAAACCCTCCGGTTCGATAGAGCCAATCCTGAGTCTGAAATCTCCGGGCAATTCTAAAATCTTCTCCACCAACATTTCAAAATCAACATCACCAGCTTTATAGCGACCAATGTTGACGCCTGTCAGGACAATTTCTTTAAAGCCAAAACCCACTACCTGTCGGATATTTTCCAGCACATCTTCACAAAGCCTGCTGGTAGCTCTTCCCCTCACTTTTGGGATGATACAGAAAGTACAGAAATTATCGCAGCCATCCTGAATTTTTATCCAACTGCGGGTGTGGAAGGTATTTTCGGCCGCCTGGTAGTTAAAAAGGTTTTGATCAGAACGTTCCGGATGGATAATTTCTCCTTTAAAATGTCCGTCAACAAGTGAAAAAATGGAACTTTTCTGCTCGTTTTCAACAAACCATATGAGATTGTCAGGATTACTTTCCAGCGTTTGCTTGTGATTGTTCACCATGCAGCCTGTAACAACAAGCATGGCGCCCTGGTGCTTACGTGCTGCCTGCCGGATCATCTGGCTTGATTTCTGGTCGCTTTGGTCGGTTACAGTGCAGGTATTGACCACCACCACATCGGCATTTTCATTAAAATCGACGACGGTGTATCCATTTTTCTGAAACTGAGAGGCCAGTGCATCGGTTTCAAACTGGTTGAGGCGACAGCCTAATGTCTTAAAAGTTATTTTTTTCACCTGGTTCCAACGCTATGTCTATCGATTGCATCCTCAATCAGCATCGAAAATAACTCCTTCAATGGAATTCCCATTTCGCCTGCCATTTTCGGAACAATGCTCTCCCCGGTCAATCCCGGAACGGTGTTTACTTCGAGGAAAAAGAGTTTTTTCCGGTTTTTGGAGTAGATGTAATCAAAACGCACAACTCCATGGCAATTCAGTTTTTTGTAAAGGTAGGCTGAGGTTTCTTTGATTTCCAGTTCAAGCTTCTCAGGAATGGGAGCGGGGAGGATTTCTGAGGCGAGCGAGGGGTCGTATTTGGCTTCAAAGTCAAAATACTCTTTCTTGCTGATGATCTCGCAGATTGGAAAAACATACATCCTGCCCTGCGTCTCCATCACGCCACAGGTAAGTTCACGGCCTTCAACAAATTCTTCTATCAAAATCTCCGAGTCCTCACGAAAGGCTTTTTCGATGGCCGGCATGAGTTCTTCCGGTTGTTTCACTTTACTCATCCCCACGCTCGATCCGCCTGCGTTGGGTTTGACAAAAACCGGCAGGTTCATGCTTTTGAGGATGGATTGTGGTTCAATCTTATCTTTTTGAAAAAAATGTACGGAGGGCGAAATGTTGGCGCCAAAACCTGCCACCACGCGATTGCAAAGGTTTTTGTTAAATGTTAAGGCCGAAGTAAGGCTGTCGCAGGAGGTGTAAGGGATGGAGAGCATCTCGAAGTACGCCGGCAGCTTGCCGTTTTCGCCCGGTGTGCCATGTATCGCACAAAAAACACAGTCGAAAGTGATCCTCCGGTTTTCAATAGTTACGCTGAAATCGTTTTTGTCTACTTGTATCCGCTTCCCGTTATAATCATAATACCAGTTACTTCCTTTGATTGTAATAAGCAATACTTCATACAAGCTGGGATCAATGGCGCCGGCCACCATTTTCCCACTTTTTATCGAAATCTCAAACTCACCGGAATCACCTCCGGCAATTACTGCAATTTGCTTTTTCATCCTGTCAATGATTAATTGATTTTTCGTACGGAATGCGCTTGATGATTGACCTTCCGAGGGTAACCTCATCGGCATATTCCAGTTCATCGCCAACTGACACACCGCGTGCGATGGTGGTTACAATCACGTCGAAATCTTTTATTTTTTTAAAAATGTAAAAACTTGTGGTGTCGCCTTCGATAGTAGCAGATAAAGCAAGGATCACCTCGCTGATCGTCCCTTCGGCAAGCCGCCTGCCCAGCATTTCGATGGTCAGGTCGCCAGGCCCGATGCCGTCCATCGGCGAAATAATACCGCCCAAAACATGGTAAAGCCCGCTGAATTGCGA
The DNA here is from genome assembly GCA_014860585.1 of Bacteroidales bacterium. Lineage (NCBI taxonomy): Bacteria > Pseudomonadati > Bacteroidota > Bacteroidia > Bacteroidales > Bacteroidales bacterium. The sequence goes on from JACZJL010000045.1 coordinate 10,134, forward strand.
GGTATTCTCAATGGCCATCACATCCCGGATGTCCTCTACCACGCAAACCACCGACCGGTTGCGCTTGTGGTTGCTGCAAATGTCGCATACATCGCGGTCTGCGATGTTGTGACAAACCTGGCAATGCATGATGTCGTTACGCATTTTCAGCAATGCATCGCTGAGCAGTGCAACATCATTTTTGTCGCCACGCAGAAGGTGTAAAGCAAGCCGAAGTGCTGTCTTTCGTCCAATTCCCGGCAGTTTCGACAGCTCATCCACAGCATTTTCCAATAATTTCGACGAGTAAGTGCTCAAGAAAAATTCGTTTGTTTGTCAGGTTGCAAAAGTAACTTTTTTTGAGGCCTGACTGAAAATTTCGGATCGCAGCGATGATTGCGGTTTTCAATAAATAGCGCTGTTTTTCGTTCGATCTTGAAAATATCATTTCAGATGAATAAACCCGGCATCTTTATTACAGCGCTATTGGTTTTTGCAACCGTTTTTGTTTTTGCTCAAAATGACCAATCCATCAATCAGAAAGATGAGATGGGCAGGAAACAGGGAATCTGGAGGCAGACGGATGAAAAGGGCAAGCTTCGTTATGAAGGTTATTTCCGCGATGATATTCCCGAAGGGGAGTTCAAACATTACTATGAAGATGGCAAAATAAAGGCTGTTTCGGAAATCAGCGGGAATGGCAGCTGGTCCTACACAAAAACCTACCATCCGAACGGTAAGATGATGAGCGAAGGCCTTTACGTTGATCAGAAGAAAGACAGCCTTTGGCGCTTCATGGATGAATTTGAAAATCTTCTCACAACCGAAACCTATTCAGCCGGTTTTAAGAACGGCGAGATGAAAGCCTTTGATCAGGATGGTGAAATAGTGGAAATTTTGAATTATTCTAACGACATAAAAGAAGGTGAATGGAAGCAGTTTTTCAGAAATGGAAAACCTAAGCTGGAAGCTAACTATAAGGAAGGGAAGCTTTCGGGCCTGACAAAATATTTTTTCATGAATGGCATCATAAGTTCAGAAGGAAATTATCACGAGGATCTCAAAGAAGGGCGCTGGAACCATTACAATGATGAGGGGGCACTTATGCTCACCGAAGAATGGGAAAAAGGGACACTGATCAGCAGCGAAAAACACCTGGAGGAATAGTCAGCTTAAACACATCTCAATCAATCCCAGCCAGCGTAATTTCAAACTTTTAACCTCACAAATCACCACTTTGACTTACATTTGCTCAAATTTTGAATCACCATTCATATGGATGAGTTTAGTCATTCGATAGCCTTTGTTTTAGACAGCAGGGTAGTAAAAATTGATTTTTCCGGAGGCGGGAACTTCAAACCATCCACCACAGTGCTGAATTACCTGCGCTCACTCGACAATCACAAGGGAGTTAAAGAGGGCTGTGCCGAGGGAGACTGTGGCGCCTGCACTGTTGTAGTGGCCGAGCCGAATGGGCGGGGCGGACTGGAATACAAAAGTCTCGATTCCTGTTTGCTTTTCCTGCCGATGATCCATGGTAAGCAATTAATTACGATCGAAAATCTTGCACAGAATGACAATGGCCGCCTGTTGCTCCACCCGGTGCAGCAAGCCATGGTGGAAGCCGGTGGTAGTCAGTGTGGCTACTGTACCCCGGGAATTATCATGTCGCTGTTTGCACTTTACAAAACCCATCAAAATCCGGTCGAAGAGACAATTACAGATGCTCTCACCGGAAACCTCTGCCGGTGCACCGGCTACCGACCAATTGTTGACGCAGCCGCAAAAGCATGTTCCGGAGACCATTCCGATCATTTTTCATCAACAGAGGATGGCATTGTTGATTTACTCAACGAGTTGAATCAGAACAAAAATTCCCTTGAATTAAATGCCTGTGGCCAGCTATACCTAAAACCCTTCTCCTTTGATGAAGCGCTCCGGCTGCGCAGGTTACACCCCGATGCCCTGATTGTGAACGGATCTACTGATGTAGCTTTACTTCAAACCAAGAAAAAAATCCATCTTCCAAAAATCCTTGATATTTCTTCGGTAAATGAATTAAAAATGCTCGTGGAGGACGAAAATGTTGTTGCGATTGGCTCGGGTGTGGTGTTACAGGAAGTGCTTGAATTTTGCAAATTCAGGCTGCCGGTGCTGGCCGACATTTTAGCGGTGTTTGGCTCTCTTCAGATCAGGAACCTGGCGACGCTGGGAGGAAACATCGGTTCGGCTTCGCCAATCGGGGATACACTGCCGGTACTCGTGGCGATGGAAAGTAAAATCAAACTGGCGGGTGAAAATCATCAGAGGGAAATTCCTCTGGAGCAATTCATCACCGGCTATCGCAAAACAGACATCAGGTTGGATGAGCTGATTACTATGGTAATTATTCCAAAACCTGCAGGCAACGAATTGATTAAGAGCTACAAAATTTCCAAGCGCAAAGACCTCGATATTTCGTCGGTTTCGGCATGTTTCAAGCTTGTGTTCGACGATTACAAAACCATCCTGAAAGCAATTCTGGTTTATGGAGGAATGGCCGAAATGACCAGGAGAGCAGAAAAAGCAGAAGCGTATCTGGTTGGAAAAATCTGGTCAAGGGATGTCGCGGAGAAAGCTGCGCAGCTTGTTTATCATGAATTTTCGCCAATTTCCGACGCACGGGCCGACGCTGACTCACGAAGAATAATGGCTAAAAATCTACTGATCAAGTTTTGGGTCGAAACTAAGGATATCTAAACTAAATCACCTGCGATGGAAACAAAAAGCAACCCGATACCTCACGAAAGCGCCGTTGGCCATGTTACCGGCCAGGCAGTTTATGTGAATGATATGCTTGTTGGAGGGAAACTTCTGCACGGTCATGTGGTTTACAGCCGACATGCCCATGCAAAGATCAAAAACTTCAGTCTCACTAAAGCGCTTGAAGTTGATGGAGTGGAAGTCATTTTGTCGGCAAAAGATATTCCAGGTGAAAACCAGATGGGACCGGTGGTTCACGACGAGCCTTGTCTTGCTGCTGATGAAGTGAATTTTATCGGGCAGGCCATTTTTTTGATTGCTGCAAAAGACGAGGAAACTGCACTACAAGCAGCCAAACTGATTGAAATTGAATACGAACCCCTGCCTGCAATTCTCGACATCGAAAGTGCAATGCAGTCAGGTAAACGGTTAAGCAGTGATCGTAAAATAGAAACCGGTGATGTGAATTCCGCATTCAAAAACGCTAAAAACATCATCTTTGGCGAACTAAAAACCGGCGCTCAGGAACATTGGTACCTCGAAACCCAGTCCTGCCTGGCCATCCCCGGCGAAACAGAGGAAATGCAGCTGTACAGTTCTACGCAGCACCCTGCCGAGACACAAGCTGTTGTGGCCGAAGTGCTTGGCATTCCACGCAATGCTGTTACTGTCGAAATGAGAAGAATGGGTGGCGCCTTTGGAGGGAAAGAAACCCAGGCCAACCACGTGGCTGCCTGGGCGGCTTTGCTCGCCAGCAAAACAAATAAGCCGGTCAAAATCCATCTGTTCAGGGACGATGACCAAATTATGACAGGCAAGCGACACCGTTTTCTGTCGTTTTACAAAGCCGCTTTTGATGATGACGGCAAAATCACTGCGTTGGATGCCTGCCTGAACTCCGACGGCGGCGCAGCTACCGACCTTTCCAATGCGATCCTTGAACGGGCGCTGTTTCATATTGATAACGCGTATTTTATCCCAAACCTGAAAGTGATTGGTACTGCGTGGAAAACCAACCTGCCATCCAACACAGCCTTTCGCGGGTTCGGTGGTCCGCAGGGAATTGCAGTGATTGAAACCGTGATTGATCGCATTGCACGCCAGTTGAAGAAAGATCCGGCAGAAATCAGAAAATTGAATTTATACAAAACCGAAAAAAATAACATTACCCACTATGGTCAGAAGGTAGAACTGAATCGCCTGGGAAATATCTTTGACCTGATCGTCAGAAAATCGAATTATCATCCACTAAGAAAGCAGGTGGATCAGTTCAATGCTGAAAACGAGTTCTTTAAAAAAGGACTGGCACTTACACCGGTAAAATTCGGCATTTCGTTCACCACTTCATTTCTCAACCAGGCCGGTGCTTTAGTAAATATTTACCAGGATGGTACTGTGTTGGTTAACCACGGTGGAACCGAGATGGGGCAGGGGCTGCACACCAAAATTCTTGACATCACAGCCGCAGAGCTCGGATTGTCATACGACAGGATCAGAATTTCGGCCACCAACACTTCCAAAGTTCCCAACACATCAGCAACTGCGGCATCATCAGGAAGCGACCTGAATGGAATGGCGGTGAAAAATGCCATTGACAAACTAAAAGCCCGTCTTTTGCCCGTCGCTTTCAGGTTATTATCAATTGGCGGACACCTTCAAAGCAGCGCCGATAGCCTGGTTTTTTCGGAAAATAAGATTTTCAGCAAAGACAACCCCGGACAAAAAATCGGATTTGATGAACTCGTAAAAGCTGCCTATTTTAACCAGGTAAGCCTTAGCGCCACCGGATTTTACAAAACGCCGGATATTCATTTTGACAAGGAAAAGGGGAGGGGAAATCCGTTTCACTACTTTGCTTTTGGCATGGCCGTTTCGGAGGTGCTGCTCGACACGCTGACCGGCCACCACGAAATCCTGAACACTTTCATTATCCAGGACACCGGAAACACGCTGAACCACCAGGTGGACATCGGGCAGGTGGAGGGAGCTTTTATACAGGGTGTGGGTTGGTGCACTACCGAAGATATGAAATGGGACAAGAGTGGGAATCTTTTAAATCATTCACCCGACACATACAAAATTCCCGGGGTTCGGGATATTCCCAGGGAATTTCATGTTGAGCTGCTCGCCGATGCCCCTAATCCTGACACCATCAGGAACAGTAAAGCTGTAGGGGAACCTCCGTTTATGCTCGCTTTCTCCGTCTGGCTGGCAATCAAAGACGCCATTTCGGCTGTGGGAAATCATGAGCTTGAGCCCGATTTTCAGCTTCCTGCTACCAATGAAGTCATTTTAAAGGCGATCGAAAAGATCAGGAATGGTATTAAAACCTGAGTCTTGGAGCTAACGCCTAGCCTGTAAATGCTGCAAAAGTCAATTACTGAATTAAAGAATTGATGCCGGCATTATTGCATTTCCAGGTATGTTTGGTGCGGTTTTATCTTATTTCAAAATTCAAATTTCTTTTATTCGCTAGATAATATTCAACTAATCTTTTTTTAAGGTCTGTATTTATTTGCATTTCTAAATAACACATTTGACGGACTTCCTTTAAGTAGCTATCAAAATCTTTGAATTCTTTCCTTTTTGCGCTAGTCTGAATTTGTAAGAAACTTTCAAAATCAGAATAAAAATCCGGTATCTTATTTTTCGACATGTAAAATATGATTGCTTCTATGGTAAATGCTTCCAATAATAACAAATCTTTACTTGAGTTACCTTCATTTTGTCCATGGATACCGATACAGATTTTATACAAAATTGTTGTATCACTCTCATAAACATCATAGCAATAAAAAAACCTGGATGCAACTTCCATCATTTCTTGTGTAGTAAAGGAATCATTCCTCAAATCCCATGTAGTCAAATTATTTGGGGTTAATGCACTAAAGTATAATTGAACGGAATCTGATCTGATAATCTCATTGCAAAACCTCTCTGCAATTAAAGCCGTATCAGGATATAACTGTTTTATGTCTTGTAGCTTGTCTGAATACTTTAGAAGTAAATATTTGAAACGTATATCATGTGCCTTGACAAATCGGCCAAAAACAGTTTTTCTTTTTGTATTTACATCAATATGAAAATAAAGACTGTTCTTGTCTCCATTTTCCCGCTCGGTAAAATCAAGAGAGAAATAGTCACAGTAATTCAATGGTTGTGTAAAACTCTTATTAGTCTCCAATAATATTAATAAAATTATCAGCGCTTTCATCTTTTATTATCGAAAAATCTTACCCAACGTTAAACACTTTATTCATCTTTTTCAGGCAAAGTTAACCAAAAAACCGGATGTTCAGATTTTTGTTGGATGATTTTAAATGGAAGGAAGAAGCGCAGGCAGGCGCCTAAAATAACCCTGGAATCGAAAAAATCAGGAATAAAAAAACCTGGCCAATACTCCATCGGCCAGGTAATCCATGTTTTTATAAAACAGAAACTTACTTGCTTTGTTTCTTTTTAAAATTAAGTCCAATCTTCAATAATGATTTCGGATAAACGTTCAAAATCGCTTACGTTTTTTGTTACTAAAATGAAATTGTTGAAAATGGCTGTTGCTCCGATCAGTAAATCAAAGTCGTCCAAAATCTTCCCTTTTGTTTTCAGTCTGGCTTTTTCTTTTGCATAAATTTCAAGTGCAGGAAAAATCGGGAGTATGCCAAATTTTGTTTGAAACGTTTCAAGGATTTTCCTGTTCTTTTCTTTGTAAGTGCTCTTTTCTACTCCATATTTCAGTTCGGCAATCGTTATTTCAGAGACAAGACAATTCTCAATTCCAGCTTCATTAATTTTTTCGTCAAGATTGTATTTCCCATTGAGAAAATAAGCACAAATATTGGTGTCTAAAAGATACTTTTTCACAAGCGAACTGATTTACGGTTGAAATTTCTATCTTTTTTCAGTCCTTCAATAAATTCTTCTACAGGCTGGTCAAGGACTAAAGCACCAAACAATGACTTCCAGGAGTTATCTTTTGTCTTTTTCGTGGTTGTCATTGAATTTGAAAGTCGGGCGATAAGCTCCAACTTATCGTCATGGCTCAGGTTTTTCAGTAACACATAGTAGCTGTCAACCAAGTTTGTATTTACATCTAAAGTATTCATTTTTATAGTTATTCAATTTCCGCAAATTAAATAAAAATTCTTTTAAGGTTGTTCCCGTTTTGTTGTGGAAAAATAATGCTTTGAATTACTCCATCGGCCAGGTAATCTATAATTATATAAACCAGAAACTGATCTTCTGTAATAAGTAACCGAAACAAAACAGTTCTTATTTCCCGGGACAAACTTTCACCACACTCTCTTTGATGTTTTTGTGGCCGTAGTTTTTATCGAAAGCGTCGCTGAATTTTTTGGCAAGCATTTTTGCCTGTTTGTCGTAAGCCTCTTTGTCTTTCCAGGTGTTTTTTGGCCAAAGCATTTCATCAGGAACGCCCGGGCAGCTTTTTGGTACATCCAAATGGAAAATTTTATCCCTTTCGAATTCAACTTTTTCCAATTCTCCTGAAAGTGCCGCATTCACCATTTTGCGCGTCAATGTCAGGTCAATACGACTGCCGGTTCCATAGGCGCCGCCACTCCAGCCGGTGTTGATCAGATAAACCTTGGTATTGAATTTCTTCATTTTCTCACCAAGCATCCCTGCATACACATCAGGATTTCCGGGCATAAACGGTTGTCCGAAAAATCGCGAGAAAGTAGCCTGAGGCTCTGTAACGCCAGTTTCCGTACCAGCCAGTTTACTGGTGTAGCCCATCAGGAACCAGAGCATAGCTTCATCTTCATTGAGTCTCGAAACGGGAGGTAACACGCCATAGGCGTCTGCTGTGAGGAAAAGGATGGTGGTCGGGTGACCGGAAACTGAGGATTCCTTGATGTTTTTCAGGTAGCTCAGCAGGTATGATGCTCTTGAATTGGGGGTATAACGCGAGTCGTAAAAATCGAAACGACCATCGGGATAGATCATTGCATTTTCCACAATTGAGCCATGGTTCAGATAATTGTCCTTGTGCATCACAGCGTCGTAAATATCAGGCTCTTTGTTTGGGTTGATATCAATCATTTTTGCATAGCATCCAAATTCAAAGTTGGCGATACCATGATCGCTCCATCCATGCTCGTCGTCGCCAAGCAAAGCGCGCGACGGATCGGCAGAAAGGGTGGTTTTTCCTGTTCCCGAAAGGCCTAACAACAGCGCTGAGTCCCCATTCGGACCTTCGTTTGCAGAGCAGTGAAGCGGCAAAATTCCTTCAAAAGGCAGCAGGTAATTCATTACGGTGAAAATCATCTTTTTCATGCTTCCCATGTAGGCCGAGCCGATTACAATCCCTACGCGGCGATCGAAGTCGATGGCTACCGCCATATTTGAGGTTTTTCCGTTCTCAAGCGTTCTGAGTCTTCCTTTGTACCTGTCCGGATCAAGCTTCCTGTAAGGGATGCAGATGAGTTCAAACCCGTTATCGCAAAAAATACTTTTGCTAATGTCTGCAGGGATCGGGCGGAACATATTATCAACAAAGAGGGCATGCAAAGCGCGGGTAGTGACCACTTTAACGGGTAGAGCATACCTGCTGTCGGCGCCGGCCACGCGGTCGATAACATAAGTTTCCGGATGCCCCTTCAAAAAATTTAACGCATCCTCAAAAAGCATATCGAACGTTTCCTCGTCGATGGGTATGTTATTTGGAGAGGTCCAATCGATGGTATTTTCGCTTGACTTACGTCGAACCGACACTGTGTCTTTGGGCGAACGGCCTGTGGATTCTTCCGGGGTCCACATCGCCAGTGCCCCTGAATGTGAAACGATTGCCTCGCGGTTTTCAACAGCCATCCTGATCATCTCACTGCGCGCTATGTTTCTGAAAACATTACCGTGAGCCTCAACCGTTGCGTGGAGTTTTTCCTTCAAATTGTTGTTCATGTTCTTTACAAGTTTGAAAAATGAATATAAATTATTGAAATTATTTAATGTGTTTTCTACTTAGTAATGGGGTTGCAAATGTCCTATTTTTCGTTCATCTGTATTTAGAAATCACAAAAAAAAGAGCAAACAGACAAAAGGAAAAAGAGTTCATAAAGTACTTGAGGTTCTTTAAGTAGTGCCAGCAAGAAAACTCTAAATGTTGAAAATCAATGAGTGCCCCAACCCTAAAGGGAGCATTGATTTTCAACGATTTACTCCCTTTAGGGTGGGGTAGATAAATCGTTGAAAATCAAATTTGATGAGTTTTCTTGCTGGTAATGAGTACATTAAAAGTATAAAGAACTTTGTTTTAAAAATGATCACAACGTGGGTTATCTTCTATCTTGAATGATAAAAATTTGATTTTACTCCTCGCCTTTACCGTGGCAATGCTTGTATTTTTTACCGCTGCCGCAGGGGCACTGTTCATTGCGTCCGACTTTTTTCTCCACCTTAACAGGCTGAGGTTTTTGCCTTTGCTGTGTTTGACTGTTCGCCTGCGACAGAAGATCGTCACGGCTTTCCTGGAGTCTGCGTCTGTCGGCACGATGAGCAATGTGTGCTTCACGAACAGTACCCGGGTCCTGAGTTGGCAAGTCGCCTTTGATGAGGAAAGAGGTGATCTCGCGGTTGATTTTTTGTATCATCCGTTTGAACAACTGGAAAGATTCAAATTTGTAAATCAAAAGCGGGTCTTTTTGCTCGTAAGTAGCCGCCTGCACTGATTGTTTCAGTTCGTCCATTTCGCGCAGGTGTTCTTTCCAGGCCTCGTCAATCATGCCAAGCGTCACGCTTTTCTCAAAGGCAAGATTGATTTCCCGCCCACCATTTTCGTAGGCTTTCTTCAGGTTAACAATGATCTGGCGGGTTTTCAGCCCGTCGGTGATGGGGATGGCAATATTTTCGTAGGTAGTATTGTTTTCATAAACATCTTTGATCACCGGTGCAGCTTTCTCACCTATAGCTTTCATTTTCAGTTTGTACGACTGATACACCTTTTCGTATAGCTTCTCAGTCATCTCATCTTTTGATCCCTGCAGGAACTCTTTCTCGTTCATAGGCGCTGAGATGGCCATGTCTTTAAGCACTTCCAGCCGGAAACCCTCAAAGTCGCCTGTTTCCTGATAATCTGAAACAATCTGATCGCACAGGTCGTACATCATGTTCGAGATGTCCACCTCCAAACGTTCACCAAAGAGGGCGTTGCGGCGGCGACGATAGATGACTTCACGCTGCTGGTTCATCACATCGTCATACTCGAGCAACCGTTTCCGAATGCCAAAGTTGTTCTCTTCAACTTTTTTCTGCGCCCGTTCGATGGATTTGGTAATCATCGAGTGCTGAATTTCTTCCCCATCTTTGATCCCCATCCTGTCCATGATTTTGGATATTCGCTCTGATCCAAACATGCGCATGAGGTCATCTTCAAGCGAAACGAAGAATTGTGAACTGCCGGGGTCGCCCTGTCGTCCTGAACGACCGCGCAACTGCCGGTCAACACGCCTCGACTCATGCCTTTCCGTACCAATAATGGCAAGCCCTCCTGCATCTTTAACTCCCTGTCCCAGCTTGATATCTGTTCCACGACCAGCCATGTTGGTGGCAATGGTCACCCTGCCCGGCTTACCGGCTTCTGCTACAATGTCTGCTTCTTTCTGATGAAGTTTGGCATTGAGTACATTGTGAGGAATGTGCTGACGGGTTAACATCCTGCTTAGCAATTCTGACGTTTCCACCGAGGTAGTACCTACAAGAACAGGACGTTTCTTTTCAACTAATTTTTCAATATCGGTAATTACTGCATTAAACTTCTCCCGCTTGGTCTTGTAAACCAGGTCTTCGCGGTCATCGCGGACAATTGGCCTATTTGTTGGGATTACCACCACATCCAGCTTATAGATATCCCAAAGTTCGCCTGCTTCCGTTTCAGCAGTTCCGGTCATACCGGCGAGCTTTTTGTACATTCTGAAATAGTTCTGAAGCGTGATCGTCGCGTAAGTCTGGGTAGCAGCTTCGATCTTAACATTTTCTTTGGCTTCGATGGCCTGATGCAGTCCATCGGAATAGCGCCTTCCTTCGAGGATACGACCGGTTTGCTCATCAACAATTTTCACTTTGTTGTCCATCACCACGTATTCAACATCCTTTTCAAACATCGAATACGCTCTTAACAACTGGTTTACAGTGTGTATCCTTTCTGACTTCACGGAGAATTCGCGGATCAAATCATTGCGTTTCTCCAGTTTTTTATCTTCCGGCAGGTTGGTTTTATCAAGGTCTGCCAGTTCAGCGCCTAAGTCAGGAATGATGAAAAAGGAGGGGTCGTTATAAGAAGAACTTAGCAGATCGTGACCGTTTTCAGTAAGTTCGATGGAGTTACTTTTTTCATCAATCACAAAATAGAGCGGATCATTAATAATATGCATGTGTTTGTTCTGCTCCTGCATGTAAAAGCTTTCGGTTTTGGTCATCAGCGATTTCATGCCAGGCTCGCTAAGGAACTTAATCAGCGCTTTGGTTTTGGGTAACCCGTGGTGGGCTCTCAACAGGTATTCGCCTCCTTTTTTCTGGTTGTCGTCGCTCACATTATCCGCCGTAAGAATTTGCTTGGCATCAGCCAGTAATTTTGTAACGAGGTTACGCTGAGCATTGTAAAGCCTGGCTACATTGTCCTTCATTTCTTCGAACAACTGATTCTCGCCTTTTGCTGTAGGTCCAGATATAATAAGAGGTGTACGGGCATCGTCAATTAATACGGAGTCCACCTCATCCACAATAGCATAGTTATGGGGGCGTTGCACAAGTTCCGCAGGATTACCTGTCATGTTGTCGCGCAGGTAATCAAAGCCAAATTCGTTATTTGTACCGTAGGTGATGTCGGCTAAATACGCTTTTCTCCTTGATTCGGAATTGGGCTCATGCTTGTCAATACAATCCACTTTTAGCCCATGAAACATATAGAGCATACCCATCCATTCCGAGTCACGCTTTGCCAGGTAGTCATTGACTGTAACCAGGTGAACCCCTTTGCCGGGTAAAGCATTGAGGTACATAGGGAGGGTAGCGACAAGTGTTTTTCCTTCACCGGTGGCCATTTCAGCGATCTTACCCTGATGTAGTACAACGCCACCAATCAACTGGACATCGTAATGCACCATATCCCAGGTAATCAGATTACCTCCGGCCATCCATTGGTTCTTATAATGTGCTTTATCACCTACAATATTAACATGGTCATAGCGCGCTGCCAGGTCCCGGTCAAACTGTGTGGCTGTAACAACAACTTCATCATTCTCCTTGAACCTTTTAGCGGTTTCTTTGATGACGGAAAAAGCTTCAGGAAGAATCTGGTTGAGAATGTCCTGGGTTTTTTCATAAGAGGTCTTTTCTAACCTGTCAATCTCATTATAAAGTTTCTCCTTCTCATCCATTGGCAGATCAATCTCAGCCTCTATGCGTTTTCTTATTTCGACAATTTTATTTTCTTCATCGGCAATGTGGGTAGCAATTTGTTGTCTGAAACTAAAGGTTTTCGCACGTAACTCATCGTTTGAGAGGGTTTTGATGGTTTCGTAGGCGGTAAGGATTTCATTCAATAAAGGATCAATCTCCTTCATGTCTTTATCGGCTTTCGTTCCGAAAAGTTGCTTTATTATTTTACCTAGCATAAATTCGAAGTTTAATTAATAAACGGCCATCAATCAACAATAATGCCCTTACTTCATTCACTCAGCGTTCAGTGGCATTATGTCATGATGACGTTTTTAAGGCCACAAAAGTAATTCAAAATATCGAAAGGGTAGGGGAGTAAGTTAGGTAGTGCTTGGATTCCCTTATGTTTGAGAGAAAATTGGTGAAGTACAGTTTAAGTCAATTTTAAACCCTCGGGGATAAATTGCTCCGGATTGCCACCATGACGAAGAATATCGCGGACTACAGATGAATTTAAAGCAGTATATTCAGGTAGGGTGAGAAGAAATATGGTTTCTATTTCAGGATGCAACTGTTTGTTTACCTGTGCGATAGAGCGTTCAAACTCAAAATCTGCCGAGGTGCGAAGCCCCCTCAGTATGTATTGAGCTCCAACCTGTTTGCAGTAGTCAACTGTCAGTCCGGAATATTCCTCAACGACAATTGAAGGATAATCTTTAAAAACAGTTTTGAGAAATTCAAGTCTTTTGTGAATCGGAAAATACACCTTTTTATCCTGGTTCTGGCCAATGGCAACAATTATTTTGTCGAAAAGGGGCACAGCCCGCCGGATAATGTCTTCATGTCCTTTTGTAATGGGATCGAAAGACCCGGGAAATACGGCAATTTTGATCATTGTGTTTTTTTCGCAAAAATAGATGAATTTTTACTTCAACTATTGAATCATCAATTCCGGGAGGAGGCTTTGATATTTATTTTCATATTAAATGTCCAACTGATTAATTTTATGTACTTTTGTCGCGTTAATTTATTAAATATCAAATTTTTTATGAAAGAAGGTAAAGTAAAATTCTTCGATGAGACCAGAGGTTTTGGTTTTATCAAAGATTCAGAAACAAACGAAGAAATTTTCGTTCACGTTTCAGGTCTTGTTGACAGAATCAACGAAAACGATGATGTGTCATTTGAGATCAAACAAGGAAAAAAAGGATTAAACGCTGTTAATGTGAAACTTGCATAGTTTAAATAAATAGTAAAATCCGTTTGAAAGAGGCCTCACGCAAGTGGGGCTTTTTTTATGCGCTGATACAGGTTTAAAATTTATTTCTATTTTTGGAATCTATTACAAGTTCATTATTTCATTGTTGTTAAATCCTGACTTGCTGCTAATCCTAATCCATTAACTAATTCTTTTATCATGAAGTTTTTCTACATCATCCTCGTCCTTATGACAATTGCATGGTCTATCCCTGCCAAATCTCAGGTTGTGATCAATGAATACTCGGCTTCCAATCTCAATCAGTTTGTTGATAATTATCAGGAATATGAAGACTGGTTCGAATTGTACAACCCAAATACGTGGTCAGTAAATATTGGAGGCTACTTCTTAAGCGATCGGCCCGGGAATCCGATGAAATGGGAAATTCCAGCCAACACAACGCTGTCTGCAAATGGATTTTTAAAAATTTGGGCATCAGGTCGGAACCTGGTTTCTGGTTCAAATTATCATACCAATTTTAAATTACACCAAACCAAAGACAGCCCCGATCATATCATTTTGTCTGATCCGGAGGGAACAATTATTGACTCACTTCAATTGCAAATTACTCAATTAGGGCACTCAAGAGGAAGATCTACAAATGGTGGTGCATTATGGGTAATATTTACAAGTCCTACGCCTGGGGCATCCAATAACTCAGCACAGGCTTACCTGCGTTATGCAAAGCGCCCTCAGATGAGCCATGAAGCAGGATTTTATGATGGTAGCCAAACTATTACCATTACCTGCGATGATCCCGAAGCACAGATCAGGTACACTACAAATGGAAACGTTCCTACTTCTAACTCACAACTTTATACAAACCCTCTACCTGTCAATAACACACTGGTTTTGCAAGCACGGGCTTTTCATCCAAGTGCTCAGGTGTTGCCAAGCTTGATTGAATTCAATACCTATTTCATCAACGTCACACACACCTTACCGGTGATGTCAGCAACCGGCGACCAACTCACACAATTACTCAACGGCAATGCAGGCCTGCGCCCTCAGGGATCCTTCGAATATTTCAATGAAAACCATGAAAGAACAAACATAGCCTATGGCGAATTTAATAAGCATGGCCAGGATTCATGGGTAAACCCGCAGCGAAGCATTGACTGGATTACCCGCGACGAAATGGGATACAACTACGCAATCAGGGAAAAGCTATTACCGCTTTCAGACCGGGATGAGTTTCAGCGATTGATACTCCGCGCTGCAGGAGATGATAACTATCCCGGGAAAGACACTTCAGCTCACATGCGTGATATCTGGACACAAAATCTTGCACAGAAATCAGGTATGCATCTTGACGTAAGGAAGGGCGCCAGAGCCATACTTTATGCAAACGGTCAGTTTTGGGGAATCTATTCAATCAGGGAAAAGGTGAGCGACCACGACTTCACTGATTTCTACTATGGACAGGGTAAATTTGATATTCAATTTCTGATGTATTGGGGAGGTTTATGGGCACAATACGGCGGTCAGCAAGCCATTAACGACTGGATGGAACTGCGTACATATATTCTGACCAATAATGTAACTGATCCTTTCGTGTTTTCTTACATCGATTCAAAATACGATTACAAAAGTCTTGTTGACTATGTGATTATCAACTCGTTTGTTGTTTGCTCTGACTGGTTAAACTGGAATGTAGGATGGTGGCGAGGGTTAAATCCAGATGGCGGGCACCAAAAATGGGGCTATATTTTATGGGATGATGATGCCATCCTTGGGCACTACATAAATTATACTGGAATACCAGGCCAACACCCTTATGTACCGCCTTGTTTCCCCGAAAATTTATCAAGTTATTCCGATCCACAAAAACATATCGAGATACTCAACAAGCTGAAGACCAACCCAGATTTTTACCATTATTATGTATCCCGTTACATTGATTTAAAGAACACAATATTCATCAAAGAAGACTTGCTTACTTATCTCGACAGCATGTCAATGTTAATTGCTCCTGAAATGCCGCAACACGTTACCCGATGGGGGGGCACTGTGACAAAGTGGAATAGTAATGTGCTCAAAATGAGAAATTTTATTTCAGCCCGTTGTGATTATCTTGACCAGGGGTTAAAAGATTGCTATGGACTAACAGGGCCTTATCAACTAACTTTAAATGTTGAGCCAGAAGGTGTTGGTGTCGTGCACCTCAATTCTTTGGATTTAGATCACTTCCCATGGTCCGGCGAATATTTCGGAGGTATTGATGTGAAACTTGAAGCAGAAGCGACCAACTTCAATTATGAATTCGACTACTGGGAATTGGTTAATCATACACCTAATCCAGGAATAAACTCACCCCGGATAAGTGTCAGTTTAACGGAATGGGATATTTTAATTGCACATTTCAAACCAAAATTATACACTGACTCACTGGTTATCAACGAAATAAACTATAGATCAGCAGCCTGGTTTGATCCAGAGGATTGGGTTGAATTTTATAATCCACATGAATATGACCTGGATATCACCGGTTGGGTTTTCAAGGATAGTAATGACAATAATGCTTTTACATTCCCTCAAAACACGATTGTTGAGTCAAATAGTTACCTTGTGCTTTGTCGCGATACTGCTGCTTTTAAAATTCACTTCCCTCAAGTCAGCAATTTTATAGGGGACATGGATTTTGGATTCGACAGCAATGGTGAACTTTTAAGACTATACAACCCTGAAGGAATCCTGATTGATACTGTCCATTATGGTATAAATTCCCCCTGGCCACAGCAACCTAATGGTGGCGGACCAACACTTGAACTGATCCATCCCTGGCTCGACAATGCGCTTGGCGAAAACTGGCTGGCATCGTCACTTTACGGAACACCGGGTGCTATGAACAGCTATTGGGTTAGTACTCCTGATTTAGTGGAACCAAAACAAAACCTTTCCATCACAATTTTCCCAAATCCGGCAACTTCAGTTGTCACTGTTTATGCTAACGATGATTATTTAATCACCGACGGTATGTTACAAATTTTCAATTCGTTTGGAAAGCAGGTAATGATTCTTGAAGGAATAAAAACAGACAGAATTGAAGTTCAGGTGGAACAATTTCCAAAAGGATTATACATTTTCAAATTATCAGACAATAAAAACGGATTAACAGCAAACAGAAAGGTTGTGATCAAATAAGCCGACTGTATAAAAAAAACTTAAGCAATTCCATCAATGGTCTTGCTTCAAATTTTTTGTTTTTAATTGTTCTATAATTTATATTATGTTAAATACAACAGTAAAAAAAGAGGGGAATAAACAAATTTACTCCCCTTTCATCATTAGTCGTTTTGATGAAGTTTTTCATCGACTTCCTTAAGTTTATCCAGCATACCTAAACGGGCGTAGATATCTCTTAAAGTTCTCAGTACATAAACATCATTAGGATTTAACTGATCAGCTTTTTCAAGATAGGGCAAAGATTTTGTAAGATACTCATCTGCCTGTACTTTCAGCTCATCGTATTTTTTCTGCTCGTTCAGCGGCAGTTTATTGGCTTGTTCAGTGATTTCGATGGCTTTATTCACATAAAGCGCTCCGAGGTTATAAATTGGATCAAAAAATTCACTATTTAATTCAATCGCTTTCAGGTAATTCTTTTCTGCTTCTTCGAAATTTCCCATCTGGTCGTAATTCGTTCCAACGGCAAAAAATAATGTTGGATTCTTGTCATCCTTGGTAATGGCAATCTGTAAAAGTTCCATTGCTTTATCTTTTTCATTTGCAGCAAGGTAAATATTAATCTCTTCGATAATCAGGCTGAATTCATCCGGGAATCTTGATCTACCTTGCTTGATAGTTTCCAATGCTTTAACTGTATCTGCTTCTGCTTTGTAAACTTCGGAAGTAAATCTGAAAATAGCAGGCTCAGCGTAATTCATTTCGATCAACTTTTGAAAATTTTGTTTGGCCAGGTCGAGTTTACCGGCGAAAAAAGCGCTTTGGGCAGTATAAAAGTATGAGGTAGTATCAGTTATCCCGATGTTTTGATTAATCAGAGCAGCCTGGTCGAACGCAGATGCTGCATCAGCAAAGTTTGATTCGTTGTAAAAAGTGACTCCTTTGTTAAAGTATTGCTCAGCACAAACAATCAGCCTTTCGTTGATTTCTTGGGTAAATTCATTTTTTTCATCATATTGCAATGCTTTTTCGTATCCGTTAAATGCTTTTTCAAGAGCATCGGGATCAAGATTCTTATAATCAGGTTCGTCTGATAAGTGGATAGCAAGGTAAACGTTTCCATAATAAAACCAGGTTTTCCCGACAGTCATCGTTTTGGGATTCTCTATGGCTTTATCAATGGCTTCTTTTGCCTTATCCAATTTGCCATACCTTAGATGATTGTAAGCTGCTGTGACATTGTTGGTTTGAGCGTTGGCTCCATGCACCAACATTAGTCCTAAAATTATGAACACAAATCTTTTCATAGTTTTTTTTATTTTGTATTAGTTAATCAAATTCAAATCAAAAGTCGCACCAAATGAAACAATCGTCAAAACGGTGCAAAAGTAATATTTCAGTAAAAGCATCAAAAATTATTCTTGGGTGAAAGTTTCAGCTTGATCGTTGTCAAAATTTTCTTCAATGGTTCCGATATCGCTGATGTCTTCATCTGATTCAATTTCTACCTGGTTATTCTCGTCAAGTTCAACCTTAGCAACTGCTGCTATGCTGTCATCATCGCGTAAATTAATTAACCGGACGCCCTGTGTGGCTCTTCCCATCACACGCAATGCGGAGACTGCCATTCTGATGGTAAGCCCCGATTTATTGATTATCATCAGATCGTCTGAGTCTTTCACATTTTTTATTGAGATGAGATCACCGGTTTTTGGTGTTATGTTCAGCGTTTTTACGCCTTTACCACCTCTGTTTGTTACCCGGTAATCCTCGAGTTTCGATCGTTTTCCATATCCATTTTCTGATACTACAAGTACATCAAATTCCAGGTCATCAAGACAGATCATACCTACCACTTCATCTTTTTCAGAATCAAGCCAGATTCCACGGACTCCGGTACTATTTCTACCCATCGACCTGACTTTCTGTTCGTTAAACCTGATAGCCCTGCCAGATTTGACAGCCATGATGATTTCGTTATGGCCGTTGGTTAATCTGGCTTCAAGCAAAGTATCATCATCACGAATAATAATGGCATTGATCCCGTTTTGACGTGGTCGTGAATAAGCTTCCAGGGGTGTCTTTTTGATCACCCCTTTTGAGGTAGCCATGACAATGAAATGGTTATTAACATATTCCTCGTCTTTCAGGTCCTTGGTATTAATAAATGCTCTTACCTTATCATCGGGTTCTATGTTGATCAGGTTTTGGATTGCCCTACCTTTTGAAATCCTGCTACCTTCTGGTATTTCAAATACTCTCAGCCAATAACATTTACCTTTTTCGGTAAACAGTAGCAGGTAATTATGGTTGGAGGCAATAAAAAGGTATTCCAAAAAGTCTTCATCACGAGTGGTACTGCCTTTGGCTCCTCTCCCACCCCTGGCTTGAACACGGTATTCTGTCAAAGGTGTACGTTTAACATAACCAAGATGAGAGATAGTAACAACAACATCATCATCAGGGATAGTATCTTCAATTCTGAAGTCGCTTGCAGAAAACTCAATCGTTGATCTTCTCTCGTCGTTGTATTTTTCTTTGATTTCCAGCAATTCAGCTTTGATTATGTCCATCCGCATCTGTTCACTTGCAAGAATTGCTTTGTAATGTTCAATTTTTTGGAGGAGTTCCTGGTATTCTGCTTTAATCTTGTCGCGCTCCAATCCTACAAGCCGCTGAAGCCGCAAATCAAGAATTGCTCGTGCCTGCGGTTCGGAAAGTGAAAATTTAGTCATCAATCCTTCACGAGCTTCTTCTGGTGTTTGTGATGCCCTGATCAGGCTGATGACCTCATCCAGGTTGTCCAAAGCAATTAGCAAACCTTCCAGGATGTGGGCGCGCTTTTCAGCTTCTTTCAATTCGAATTGGGTTCGACGGATCACAACTTCATGACGGTGTTCAATAAAATGTCTTACAATGTCTTTTAGATTAAGCTGCATCGGCCGGCCGTGTACTAAAGCAATATTATTGATGCTGAAAGAAGTCTGCAATGCAGTCATCTGATACAACTTATTGAGTACTACATTGGTAACTGCATCGCGTTTGAGATCGTAAACAATCCGGATTCCGTTTCGGTCGGATTCATCGCGCAGATCTACGATTCCTTCAATTTTTTTGTCATTAATCAGATCGGCTGTTTTTTTGATCATTTCAGCTTTATTCACCTGGTAAGGAACGGATGTCACGATAATCTGCTCTCTACCTGAAGGCGTTGTTTCAATTGTAGCTTCACCGCGCTGTACTACCCTCCCACGGCCGGTTTCATAAGCTTCTCTTACTCCATCATAGCCATAAATGATCCCGCCTGTCGGAAAATCAGGCGCCTTAATGTATTCCATCAATTCGGGAATAGTGATATCATTATTATTAATGTAGGCAATGCATCCGTCAATAGCTTCTCCGAGGTTATGAGGCGCCATGTTGGTGGCCATACCTACTGCAATCCCGGATGCCCCGTTGATCAGAAGATTGGGTACTTTAGCAGGAAGTACAGTAGGTTCTTCAAGTGTGTCGTCAAAATTTAGCTGGAAATCAATGGTTTCCTTGTTGATATCGTCGAGCATTTCCTCCGATATCTTTCTGAGTCGGGCTTCGGTGTAGCGCATGGCAGCAGGACTGTCGTTGTCAATTGAACCAAAGTTACCTTGTCCATCCACTAAAGGGTAACGCATTGACCAGGGTTGCGCCATCCGAACCATGGCATCGTAAACTGAAGTGTCTCCGTGAGGGTGATACTTCCCTAAAACTTCTCCAACAATCCTTGCCGATTTTTTATAGGGACGGCTTGAAAGTATGCCCAAGTCCAGCATTCCAAATAAAATCCGGCGGTGAACAGGTTTCAGGCCATCACGAACATCCGGCAAAGCACGTGAAACGATGACTGACATCGAGTAATCGATGTAAGCCGATTTCATTTGATTCTCGATATTTACTTTTACAATTCTTCCTTCTTCGTTGTTGTTTTCCATCTACTAACTTATTCAAAATTAGATAAATACTATATTTTAAGTATTTTGTGCAAAAGTACGAAATAATATCGTACTGATGATGAGTTGGCCGGTATTTGTTTTTAACACAGTAATGTTGATAAATTCCTTCACTGATTGCCCTTATGTCATGCATTGCAGTTATCTTTGTTGATGAACATTTCGAATATGTTTCCTGTTTATTGGCTAACGTTTATCTCAATGAGATGCAATTATTTAGATGGCTTTAAGTTTTGATGTTTGATTTTTACAAATTAAAAGTTTCATTTTTTGGAATGCCATTTGATACCTTAAATTTTTAAACTCGAAAATAATTAAAATGGAAGCAAAATTTTCGCAACGCGTAAAAGATGTACTGACTTACAGTCGTGAGGAAGCCTTGCGGGTTGGAAATGAATATATTGGCGTAGAGCATCTGATTCTTGGAATTTTACGGGAGGGCGAAGGCCTTGCCGTACAAATACTTAATTATTTAGGCGTAGAGCTATCTGAATTTAAAAAAACAATTGAGAAATCAATTGCTGCAACCGCAAAACCGGGGATCAGGAAAGCTGAAAATCTACCATTAGTCAAACAAGCTGAGAGGGCTTTGAAACTTACCTACCTTGAGGCTAAACTTTTTAACAGTGAACTGATTGGTACAGAACATCTTCTACTTGCCATACTTAAGGATGAAGATAACTTAGTTACAAATACATTGGTTAAACAAGGTGTTGACTATGACAGTGTAAAGGAGGAGTTGCAGTCAATCATGTCGAACAATGAACCCAAACCAAAGTCTATTGAGGATTCTGGGAAAATTGAGCCAACAGCGCAGTTTCCAGGTGATCCTGCAGATGAAGAATTTGAAGATAAAGGCTATAAGTCTTCGAAAAAGCCAACAGAATCAAAATCTAAAACACCTGTATTGGATAATTTTGGCAGGGATCTCACACGTGCAGCAGAAGAGGGCAGGCTTGATCCAATAGTTGGCAGGGAAAGGGAACTCGAGCGAATTTCTCAGATTCTCAGCCGCCGCAAGAAAAATAACCCCATACTGATAGGTGAACCAGGTGTCGGAAAATCTGCTATTGCTGAGGGGCTTGCAACAAGGATTATTGAGCGGAAGGTTTCACGCGCTCTGTTTAACAAAAGAGTAATCACGCTTGATCTTGCTTCGATTGTTGCCGGGACAAAATACCGAGGCCAGTTTGAAGAACGGATGAAAGCAGTATTAAATGAGTTGGAAAAGAATCCGGATATTATCCTTTTTATTGACGAAATTCACACATTGGTAGGTGCAGGAAATGCATCCGGTTCATTGGATGCTTCTAATATGTTCAAGCCGGCGCTTGCCAGAGGTGAGATACAGTGTATTGGAGCAACAACGCTGGATGAGTACAGGCAATATATCGAAAAGGATGGCGCCCTGGAACGTCGTTTTCAGAAAATCCTGATTGATCCTACAACTGTTGAAGAGACAACCATCATCCTCAACAATATCAAGGAAAAATACGAAGATCATCACCTTGTAAAATATACCGACGAGGCCATAAAATCATGTGTCACGCTGACCAACCGTTACATCAGCGACAGGTATCTGCCCGACAAAGCCATTGATGCGCTTGACGAAGCTGGTGCAAGGGTGCATATAACCAACATGCATGTTCCTTCGCGTATTATACAGATTGAAAACAGGATTGAGGAGATTAAAACTGAAAAAACCAAAGCTATCAGCAGCCAGAAATTTGAAGAAGCTGCCCGATTCAGGGACATCGAACGCAAATTGCAGGATGAACTTGAATTGGAAAAGAAGAACTGGGAGATTGAATCACGCATCAATCGTGAAATCGTTACCGAAGAAAATGTGGCTGAAGTGGTTGCCATGATGACAGGAATACCCATGAAGCGTATAGCGCAGAGTGAAGGTAAGCGTTTGTTCAACATGGACGAAGAGATTAAAGGTTCGGTTATCGGTCAGGATGATGCGATAAAAAAGATTGTAAAATCAATTCGCCGAAACCGTGCAGGATTGAAAGACCCCAATAAACCAATCGGTAGTTTCATTTTTCTTGGGCCGACAGGTGTTGGAAAAACTCACCTTGCCAAGGTACTTGCCCGTTTCCTGTTCGATTCAGAAGACGCACTGATCAGAATTGACATGAGCGAGTACATGGAAAAGTTTTCGATCTCTCGTCTCGTTGGAGCGCCTCCCGGGTATGTAGGTTATGAGGAAGGTGGTCAGTTGACCGAAAAAGTCAGGCGTAAACCATATTCTATTGTTTTGCTGGATGAAATCGAAAAGGCTCATCCTGATGTATTCCATCTGTTGCTGCAGGTTTTGGATGATGGTCTGATAACCGATAGTCTCGGGAGAAGAATCGATTTCAAAAACACCATCATTATTATGACTTCTAACATTGGAAGCCGGCAGGTTAAAGACTTTGGTCAGGGCGTTGGTTTTAATACATCAGCCAGAGAATCAGAAAAAGATAAATACTCACAAGGCATTATAGAAAATGCACTCAAAAGAGCATTTGCACCTGAGTTCCTGAACCGGGTGGATGATATTGTAATTTTCGATTCACTCAAACGGGAGCACATCCACCAAATAATTGATATTGAACTCAAATCTTTATATACACGAATCAAAGAATTGGGTTATTCACTCGAACTGACTGAAAAGGCAAAAGATTTTATCGTCGAAAAAGGGTGGGACGAAAAGTTTGGCGCCAGACCATTAAAGCGGGCAATTCAAAAGTATGTTGAAGATCCGCTTGCTGAAGAAATCATCAGCGCCAGGCTTAAGGAAGGCGACCTGATTTTACTTGAATTTAATGAAGCTAAAAGTGAGCTGGATATCGCAATCACCAAGTCAGAAAAACAGGAGACCACTGAAATTTCGTCAAATTAGCAATTTCATATTTGACGAGTCTTTTGCGGGAACATGCTGAAAGGACTGTTCCTGTTTTCATTTTACAACCTGTCAAATAGCTCAGTTTCAAAATCAGAAGTTATTTCGTCAATTCCTTTTTTGATAGCGGTGTTCCAGAATTGGTCAAGTTTGTCATTTATTTCCTGATTTGAACTGTCGAGGTATTTCACGGAAAGGTTAAATCCGGTATTTTCAAATCTCAGTTTAGCTTCATTCGCTCCATTGATCAGGAAGTTCATCGAATCATCCTTTGCTCCGTTAAGGTACTTTTTCCGCAATATCAGCGCAACCTCTTTTAATTTGGCATCTGCAGGATTTTTAAAAGTATACTCTCCCATGAAAAACCTGTTGTTGATAAAGTAATAGTATGATTTCATCTCCGTATCGAACATCTCACTGCGATAACCAAGTATTTTCAATTCAAAATGCTCAAGTCTGAAAGAATTGACGCAAAAGGGTTTCGTGTTTTCTTTAAATACCTCCTTAAAACTTGCTCCATAAGGAATTTTTCCGAAAAGGACAGGTTGATCGCTTTTGAAGGCTTGAAAACTGCTTTTCTTTTTGTAAAAAGAGGCTATGTGGTTCACAAAATCATCCTTGATACAGTACCCGTATGGACTTTTACCTGTGTATTTTTTATGCACATCAATGTAGCGTGCACTGAATTTTCCGAATACGTACTTTGCGAACAAAATGTGGAAAACCGGGTAAAACCAGATTACAAGCACGATGATTAATGCAAGAACACCTGAAAGGATCAGGATAAATTGAGGTATTTCCATCTTTTTGAATTAAAAATAAAGACGCAAAAGTAAAAGATTTTGCATGATAAACTACTAAGTTCGAGCAATCCTGAAACTTATTATCCGATGGATAATTCATTATTCCATTGGATATTGGTGGGTTTTGCACCAATATTGACCCCTTCCACAAACATATCCACACATTCTTTCAGGTCAGAATGATAACCGCCTTCAAGCACCGCAAATATATTTTTAAACGCTTTCCGCAACTTATAGCCACATTCATAATAGGCGTGCAATGTAAAGTTGAGCGCAAGCAGTCTGTCCTTCCGGTAGCCATCAAACCCAGCCGAAACGGCAATCACATCAGGTTTGAATTGCTGAGCAACATGAATTGCTTTGTCAACTGCTTTTAAGAAATCTTTTTCTCCACTTTGCTCCGGAATGGGAATGTTTAATGTACAACCCAACCCATCTCCTTTACCGATTTCGAGAAATGTTCCGGTGAAAGGATAAGTATTTTGCTGGTGAATCGAGCAAAAGAAAACCTGTTTATTGTCATAAAAAATGCTTTGAGTCCCGTCTCCATGATGCCCGTCAATGTCGAGAATGAAAACCTTTTTACCCTTGTTTACGAGTGTTTGAGTGGCAATGGCGATGTTGTTGAACAGGCAGAAACCGGATGCTTTATCCCGGTGGGCATGGTGCCCGGGAGGTCGGATGACTGCAAAATCTCCATTTTCGGCAGCCTTTACCGCCAATCCTACAGCCTGACAAGCAGCCTTGTAACTTAAAGGGTTAAGTTCAATTTCTGCAATTGTGTCACCTCTCTCACAAGCCTTGCGGATTTTTGTAATGTATTCTTTAGAGTGAACCAAACTCAAGTAAGCCTCACCATCAAGTTCAATTGTTTCCAGCCCTGAAAATGCCTCCAGCCGGTATTTTCCTTCAAATGGACTATCAACATTATGATCCAAAAAAATCTTATTAAAGAGTAGCTTCATTGCGTCAAAATTAAATCAGCAACTAAAGTATAAAAATATTGACAAAGCAAGATTTTTTTGTGGAAGTTAGACTGAGTTTCATTAGAAAAGGAATATAACCGGGAAATTCTTACACATAGATTTGCCGCTTCTATGTGTAATCAAATTGTTGATGAATCCAATGGACATTTGAGAAATTAAAAACCCACTGTCAAATTGCTGTTTAACAGTGGGTTTTCTGTGGTAGCGGGAGGAGGATTCGAACCTCCGACCTTTGGGTTATGAGCCCAACGAGCTACCTCTGCTCCATCCCGCAATGTGTTGTGTTTTGAATGAACTACCGGTTCTGCGAATTTTTGAATCGGGCTGCAAAGATATAATTTGTTTCTTTGCAAATTAAAGTTTGTTTAAAATAAATATGGCACACATAGCAGGTTTTGTAAGCATTTTAGGACGTCCTAACGTTGGAAAGTCAACGTTGATGAACGTTCTGGTGGGGGAAAAACTATCGGTGATTACCAGCAAAGCCCAAACAACCAGGCATAGAATTAAAGGAATTGTCAGTGGAGAAGATTACCAAATCGTCTTTTCCGACACTCCTGGCATTCTGGAACCTCACTATAAATTGCACGAAGCAATGATGCACCAGGTAGAAACCGCCATCGAAGATGCCGATGTGATTGTTTATATTGTGGAGCCAGGAATGAAAGAGATTGACGAAACATTAGAGCAACTCAGAGAAAAATCGACCGGTAAGCTTATCCTTGTGATCAATAAGGTGGATACAGGTCAACAAGCTGAAATTCAAGCATTGGTTGATCAGTGGAAAATGAAACTGCCTGAAGCTACGATCATTCCTATCTCTGCTTTGCATGCATTTAATGTTCAGACGGTTTTACAAACCATCATTGAGAATCTACCTGAACACCCTGCTTATTATCCTAAAGATGAGCTAACCGATAAATCCTATCGTTTTTTTATAGGTGAAATTATTCGGGAAAAGGCACTGAATCTATACCGCAAGGAAGTTCCTTACTCAGTGGAAGTGGTGGTGGAAGAATTTAAGGAGGAGGAAAAAATTACCCGCATTCGCGCTTTGATTTATGTTGCACGAGAAAGTCAGCGGATGATCATTATCGGTCATCATGGAAAAGCCATCAAACAGCTTGGCACTGATGCAAGAAAAGACATAGAAACGTTCCTGAATAAAAAAGTGTTCCTTGAACTATCAGTTAAGGTAGATAAAAATTGGCGCGACAGTGATCAGGCGTTAAGAAGGTTTGGGTACGAATTTTAAGCGACCCTGACATAAATAGTTTTTTGTGAATGGATTATTATTGGATCACTGGGGGAGTTTCGAATTGGAGTATTGGAAAAATGAAAGTGATTAAAATCTTATGCGGGTGAGGTAAACACCAGAAATTGATAGTATTTACAAATCTTCAGCTTGAGTAAAGGTTGAAGTTTCAAACAGAAATGTAAAAATATGGCAAATATATTAGCAATTGTAGGCAGGCCCAACGTGGGAAAATCCACGCTGTTCAACCGTTTGGTCGGACAGCGGCAGGCTATTGTAGAAGAGACAAGTGGCGTAACGCGCGACCGTCACTATGGCAAAAGTGATTGGAACGGGATCGGTTTTTCGGTGATTGATACAGGTGGTTATGTTGTTGGATCTGATGACATTTTTGAAGAAGAAATCAGGAAGCAGGTCGACCTCGCCATTTCTGAGGCTGATGTGATCCTCTTTGTTGTGGACTCGCGTGATGGCGTTTCAGAGCTGGATAAAGACGTTGCAAGAATATTGCGCAAAACCAAAAAAGAAGTGCTGCTGGTGGCAAATAAAGTGGATAGTACCCGCCAGACGAACGACTATACTGAGTTTTACGAACTCGGTTTAGAAAAAATCTTTCCTATTTCGGCTATCAATGGAAGCGGTACAGGCGAATTACTGGATGAAGCTGTCAAACATTTCACTGATACCGGTGATGACCATGATCCGGAAATTCCGAGATTGGCTGTTGTGGGGCGACCTAACGTTGGCAAATCTTCGCTGATCAATGCATTGGTTGGAATTGACCGAAACATTGTAACTGATATCCCCGGAACCACCCGCGACACCATCAATACACGCTACAACACTTTCGGTTTTGATTTTATGCTTGTAGATACTGCCGGATTGAGAAAAAAAAGCAGGGTTTCCGAAAATATCGAATTCTACTCTGTGATGCGCTCGATAAGGGCCATTGAAAACAGCGATGTGTGTATTCTCATGATTGATGCCACACAGGGCTTTGAGAGCCAGGACATGAATATCCTTCACCTGATCGAAAAAAACAGGAAAGCTGTGGTGATGATCGTTAACAAATGGGACCTCGTGGAAAAAGGAACGAATACACATCTTGAGTTTGAACGCAAAATACGCTTACAAACAGCACCCTTTACCGATTACAAAATCATTTTTACATCGGTCACCGAAAAGCAACGGATTTTCAAAGCCATTGAAGCTGCCAGTGACGCATTTAAAAATAAATCCAAACGAATTGCAACTTCAAAACTGAACGAGTTGCTGCTGCCGATGATCGAGTCCTCGCCTCCGCCGGTTTATAAGGGAAAATCCATCAAGATTAAATACATTACCCAACTTCCTGTGAAATTCCCTGCTTTCGCATTTTATTGTAACCTGCCACAGTATGTACGAGATCCTTACAAACGTTTCATCGAGAATCAATTGCGCAAGCAGTTCGATTTCAGTGGAAATATGGTTCAGATTTATTTCAGGAAAAAATAAGTAAGATGGAAGGCCTGGTTAGAATCGACAAATGGCTTTGGGCCGTAAGGGTGTTCAAAACCCGCAGCATGGCTTCAGATGCTTGCCGGTCGGGAAAGGTAATGATAGACGGTTCAGCAGTAAAACCATCTCGTGAGGTTAAGATCAATGATGTGGTTGAGGTGAAAATAAACCCTCATTTTACGCGAACGGTGGTCGTTTTGGGTAATTTGACAAATCGTGTCGGCGCTAAGCTTGTTGCTGAGTTTGCAAAGGATATAACCCCTCAGGAAGAGTATGACAAGCTTAAACTTTACAGCGAAATGAATGCAGAAAAACGAGACCGGGGAATTGGCCGGCCGACCAAGAAAGCACGCAGGATGATCGATAAGTTGAAAGAAACCTAGCCAAAAAATACGATAACTAATTGCAGATTAGCAATTATCGGGTTAAGATTGAATGAAATTCATTTGTAGAATTAGTATTATGATTTTCCAATTTTTTTATATCCACAAATAATGCTCACATCCCGCCAACTCTTTTTCGGGCACCTTGCTTTGCCTTCTCAATTTCCGATGGGGCTTGAAATTGTGCGTGCTGAAGGTATTTATCTGTATGCTCCGGACGGGAAGCAATACATCGACCTGGTTTCGGGTGTTTGCGTAAATAATCTCGGTCACTGCCATCCTGCTGTTGTGGAAGCAGTGAAGAATCAGTTGGACAACTACATGCATCTGATGGTTTATGGCGAATTTATTCAAAGTCCTCAGGTCAAATTGGCAAAGAAGTTGGCCGACTTACTGCCCTCCCCTCTCAACTCGGTTTACCTGGTGAACTCGGGCAGTGAAGCTGTGGATGGTGCTCTTAAATTGGCTAAGCGTTTCACTGGAAGGACTGAAATGGTGAGTTTTCAAAACAGCTATCATGGTGGAACGCATGGTGCTTTGAGCATGTTGGGCAATGAAACGCTGAAATCAGCCTACCGGCCTCTCCTGCCTGATGTCAGACATTTGAGGTACAATGATTTTGAACAGCTAAACCTGATTACTGAACTTACGGCCTGTGTTTTGGCAGAACCTGTTCAGGCGGAAGCCGGAGTGATTTTACCGCAAGACAATTTCCTGACGGCTCTTAGGAAAAGATGCACCGAAATGGGAGCTTTGCTGATTTTTGATGAAATACAAACCGGGTTTGGTCGCACCGGGAAACTGTTTTGTTTTGAACATTATGGTGTTATTCCCGACATTCTTTGCCTTGCCAAAGGAATGGGTGGAGGAATGCCCATTGGTGCTTTTATTGCAGACAGGCAGGTGATGCTATCACTGACAACCAACCCGGAATTTGGTCACATAACTACCTTTGGAGGACACCCGGTATGTGCCGCCGCCGCGTTGGCTAACCTTGAAGTGCTCACAGGTGAACCGGATATTATTGAGCAAGTTGAAA
>JACZJL010000046.1 GCA_014860585.1 Bacteroidales bacterium
TAAACTGCCCCTCTTCTAACATCTTTACCTTTTCGATTTTGAAAGCTTCACTGAAATGCCTGATCTTTTTTTGCTCTTTCATGATGTTGACAATTTAATTATTAACATAACTTTGCGTCAACCTATTTCATGATAGGACAGTTCGTTGTGTGGGGTATTTAATCTGTGGTTATCCGTTGCATCTGTGCCATCCGTGTTCAAAATATATAGGTTGAAGGGTTGAGGTTAGGGTATGGTACTTCTTATTCACGCCAGACGGTTCGTTTGATGTAATCGGTGTAACTGAGGATGATTCTTACAACTTTGTTGCTTACATTTGGCATACTGTAATCCCCGACCGGCCGGAAGTTTCTTTCATCACCTGTTTTTTGGTATTGAAGTTGAAATAATCCCTGCAGTATTCTCTCGGGATTCAACCCTACCATCATTACGCTGGCTTCTTCCATAGCTTCGGGGCGTTCGTGGGCTTCGCGGATGTTGAGCGCGCGGAAGTTGAGGATGGAGGATTCTTCGTTGATTGTTCCACTATCCGAAAGTACTGCAAAAGCATTAATTTGTAAAGCATTGTAGTCGGAAAATCCGAGGGGTTTGTGGAAGCGGATGAGAGAGTTGAGGGGTTGAGGAGTTAAGGGGTTTAAAAGTTTAGAAGTTGAGAGGTTGAGTGGGTCAGGCTGCTTCGCTTCGCTCGCAGGGTCAGGTTGCTTCGCTTCGCTCGCAGGGGCATGACTTTGGATGTCATGTGTAAGTTGTTCGAGTTTTTTGCGGGTTCGGGGGTGTGTGCTGACGATGATTGGATAATTGTACTTCTCAGCAATTTGGTTCAATGCATCGATCAACCCATTGAAATTCTTTTGGCTGTTGATGTTTTCTTCGCGGTGTGCTGAGACGACGAAGTATTTTTCTTTTTCAAGCCCCAGGCGTGAGAGGACATCTGAGGACTGGATTTTTGGCAAATAGTGGTTCAGCACCTCAAACATTGGACTGCCAGTTTTGATGATGCGGTCGGGGGGCAGGCCTTCACGGAGGAGGTATTCGCGTGCGATGTCGCTGTAAGTGAGGTTGATATCTGATATATGGTCAACAATTTTCCGGTTGGTCTCTTCAGGTACGCGTTGGTCGAAGCAACGGTTTCCGGCTTCCATGTGGAAGATGGGGATGTGGCGCTTCTTGGCGGGTATGGCGCAGAGACATGAGTTGGTGTCGCCAAGAACCAGGAAGGCATCGGGTTTTTCTTTTTCGAGGATGGAGTCAATGTTGATGATGACCTGTCCGATGGTTTCTGCAGCGTTGGCGCCGGCGGCATTGAGGAAATAGTCCGGTTTACGGATTCCCAGATCTTCATAGAAGATTTCGTTGAGCTCGTAATCGTAGTTCTGGCCGGTGTGGACGGTGATGTGATCTATCGCTTCTGATTCATCGAGTTTCGCCATTACCCTGCTTAATCTTATGATCTCGGGGCGGGTGCCTACAACTGTTAAGACTTTGAGTTTTTTCATGTATTGTTAAATAAGAGCCAAGGAAAAAGGAAAAAGGCAAAAGTGAAAAGGCAATAGTAAAAAGGAAAAAGGGGAAAATTCCTTTGACTT
The DNA here is from genome assembly GCA_014860585.1 of Bacteroidales bacterium. NCBI lineage: Bacteria > Pseudomonadati > Bacteroidota > Bacteroidia > Bacteroidales > Bacteroidales bacterium. The sequence goes on from JACZJL010000046.1 coordinate 1,587, forward strand.
GACTGATTATTGGTTTAATTTATTGATAATACTGGCTAAAATATTTTTAATTTCTATACTTTCTTTTACCAGAAAATCCAACTCATCACCTGGATTATCTTCAAGTGCATTTAAAACTCTTAGCCAATAATTGGATTCACGAGCTTCTTTCAGTGCTATCCTGACTTTATTTTTAAAATCTGCTTTTGAAGAACCAGCCTGGGATTCTTCATAATTAGCACCGACTGAGGTTGAAGATTTACCCAGTTGATATTTAATGATTGAATATTCGGAAGTATTGGGATAGGTTTTCAAATGCTTTAAGCATCGCACACCAAAGTTAAAAGTCCTATCCAGTAAATCATTCTCTTTCATAGAAATAAGAATTTTTCTCTTTACCCTTATCACCTGTTTCTTCCTTCTTCTGCTTTGTTCTTCCCACTTTTACCCTGACTCTTTTACCACGACTCTTTTTACTTGGCTCTTTTAATTTGGCTCTTTCTACTTGGCTCTTTCTACTTGGCTCTTTTTACTTGGCTCTTTTTACTTGGCTCTTAAAACTTTTGCCCTGGCTCTTTTTCCCCGGCTCTTAAACCTTTTCAAAATAAGTGTCGGGATCGTCAGGGTTGAAGTGTTCATTAATCCAGAAGATGGTATAGAGTTCCTCTTCTCCGATGTTGGTGATATTGTGGGTGTACCAGACGGGCATGTCCACAAATGAGGGCTGGCTTCCGTCGAGGTTGAAGGTGATCACTTTATCTGTTCCGATCCTCCGGAGTTCAATCCGGGCTTTTCCTTTGATGACGGCAAAGCGTTCTGCTTTGCGTGTGTGGAAATGGTTGCCGCGGGTGATTCCGGGCTTAGTGGTGGAGAAGGAGACCTGTCCGCCGCTGTTCAGTTTCATCGTTTCGACAAAACTACCCCTGCTGTCAGTGTTGAGCTTCAGGTGGAATGGGAAGAAGTTGCTGTGATCGAGATAGCAAAGGAAAGTGTTCCATAGGTTTCGGTCGAAGGAATTGTTGAGGTCCGGGATCATTCCGTTTTTGAAGTAGTTGGTTTTGTATTGTTCAAGTTTTGAGAGCAGGGAGGATACTTTGATGGTGGCGCTGTGATCTACAAATACGGTATCGGCAATGGCAGTATCTTCCTCCTCACTCATCATTTCGATGTGATCTATGATTTCACTGACAAGTTCTCCGACAAAGATCAGTTTGATTTCGCCGTCCACATCAATTTTTGGGGTTTCATTGTGTGTGAGTTGGTGGCAGAAGGTAGCCACCACAGAGTTATAATATGGATGTCCGAAAGGGCCAAAAACATTAGGTATGACAAATCCGGTAAATGGAGCGTTGTTGTTTAGCACCCATTGTTCGAATAGCTCACGCCCCTCTTTCTTGGATTTTCCGTACAGGTTGTCGCGGTCTTCCTGGGTTGAGGAGGAGAAGAGGATGTGGGGTGTTGATTTTGTTTCTTCGCAGGCAGCAAGGAGTTGTCTAACGAGTCCAATGTTGGTGTTGTAGATGACTTCGGGGTTGTTGTGCCGGTTCATTGCGGCGAGGTGGACGATGGTGTCGCATTGTTTAACGAATTCCCGTAGCCATGATGCTTCCTTGAAATACTCGTCACGGAAAGGAATGCGTTGGAATTTATCGGGAAATAACCCTAACGTGTTAAACAAATGTGTTCCTATAAAACCTGCCTGGCCGGTAATTCCTACTTTTAGCATCTGATGAAAAGGTTGAGGAGGTTGAAGGGTAAAGGTTGAGGTTGAGGTTAAAGGGTTTAGGGTTCGTAGATGTGGGTGATGTCCTGGCCGAGGATGTCTTTTCGGATGATGGGGAGCTTCATGAGGAGTTCTTTCATTGCTTCCACATCAATCCTTTCGGTGTTATGGGATGTGTAGTCCTGCACTTCCGAGACCCTGGCCTCGCCTTCGGTAAAATATTTTCCATAGTTGAGGTCGCGGTTGTCGGCAGGGATGCGGTAATATTGTCCCATGTCAACAGCTTTAGCCATTTCTTCCCTGTTGACCAGGGTTTCAAATAGTTTTTCGCCGTGGCGGGTACCGATAATATTGATCGGGTTGCCTGCATTGTAAAGATCCTTTAATGCAAGCGCCAGCACTTCAACGGTTGCGGCAGGTGCTTTTTGTACAAACATATCTCCATTAGCTGCATTGTTGAAGGCAAACCACACGAGCTCCACTGCATCATCGAGGGTCATCATAAAGCGGGTCATCTCAGGATCGGTAATGGTTACCGGCCTTCCAGCTTTTATTTGTTCGATGAAAAGCGGTATTACCGAGCCTCTGGATGCCATAACATTTCCATATCTCGTTCCGGAAAAAATTGTCCCGGTTCCATTTAACCCACGGCTTTTGGCCACCATGAGTTTTTCGCTTAACGCCTTGCTCATTCCCATTGCATTGATGGGGTAAACAGCCTTATCAGTGCTGAGTACCACCACATTTTTTACCTGATGCTGTATTGCGCTGTCAAGGACGTTTTCTGCTCCCATCACGTTTGTCCTGACGGCCTCCATGGGGAAGAACTCACAGGATGGTACCTGCTTGAGTGCAGCAGCCTGAAAGACATAGTCTACCCCAGCCATGGCTGTGTCAACCGAGCGTCTGTCGCGGGTATCTCCGATGTAGTATTTAATTTTGTTGTTGTGGTAAAACTGCCGCATGTCGTCCTGCTTTTTTTCGTCGCGGCTGAGTATTCTGATCTCGCTGAAAGTGTCGTCAGCAAGAAATCTTCTTAAAACAGCATTCCCGAAGGAGCCGGTTCCGCCGGTGATGAGAAGGGTGGTGTGGTTTGACATTGAGAATTGTTTAAGGTTGAAAAGTTTAAAGAAGATTTACAGATTGTAGAGTGCGGGTTTGTATTTTTTCAGGTTTTGTGTTTGGTGTTCAGTGTCCCGAATCGCTTTCCTTCCTGCTTGCCGCAGTCAGGGCTCTCGGGATTTCGCTTCGCTCAATTTGTTGTTGGTTGTTGGTTGTTGGGCGATGGTTTCGTTGCATCCGGCGAGGGCGGGGAAACCATGGGAGATGTCTTATTCTTTTTGCTTGTCAATTATTTGCCAGTGGCCGCCTTTAGCGGGGCCGATGCGTTTGAGAATGCCCATTTCTTTCAGCTTAGCCATATTTTCCTGCACCTTACGGTGTGAAATACCAATTTCTTTGGCAATCACGAAAGCAGTAATATACATATCTCTCCTAACTAATTCAATGATTTGCTTTTGGTTTTCGGAGAGGTTTTCTACGACCTTTTCTACGACCTTTTCTACGACCATATTGGTTGCTGATGCGGGAGTGGATTTATACAAGGTAACCATCAAGCCATTCCCTAACTCTTCGAAAAGCGGATTGGGTTTTCCTGCATTAAGAAAACCTTGTTTGATTTTATCAATGCCCCTTCCCCATGCTTCAATATAGCCTGCTTTAAAAAAAATGTCAGCTATATACCTGTTTCTGGGTATGGATGGATGCTTCTGAAAAAGTTTATCAATGGGTATTTCATCCGGCAACCTTCCGGGATTCCATAAGACGATTTTTTCATCATAGACGCTTAACTGTATGTGGACACCAGTGTAATCTTTGTGGATGATTGCGTTAAGAATGGCCTCCCTTAAAGCTTCTTCCGGATATTCCAGTTCTTCGATCCGTTGAAGACCTTCGTATCTGATAGGTGAAATCAGGTATTTTGCACGGAGGGTTTCGATGACTTTGTCAGGCATTTCAAAAATATTGCCTTCGATAACATCCTAAAACCTAAGATCATGATCATTAGCACCAAAACGTCCAATTCTGAAACTTACCGAATTGAAAAAACGGAGAGGGTCTTTGCCGAAAAGAAGTATTGCAGCATTTTTAAGCTCCCCATTATCGTTAATTAGCCTTAGGTTTGAAAGAATATTTTGCAGATTATCAGTATCTGATTCGGTTGCCAGGCGGTTGGCTGTGATGGCTTTTCGAAGAAATTTCCTGATTGGTTTTATGTCAATATCAACAGTACTGGTACCTGGTACTGATAAATCATCAAATGTGCGCCCCATTTTTTTCAGGATGAATTCCTGTAGTGCTGCACCTTTAAGTTCCTGTGTGGTACTGCCACTTCTTACATAATAGACTCCTTTTAGGGAGATGGGCACAGTGTTTGACTGCACTTTTATTTCAAGGTATTCAAGTTCGTCATTCTTATGCAAAACCAAATCGACATAAACTCCAAGTGAATGAAGGGTTTTATTGGGGATTTCCTCTAGCAACCTTTTACTATCATTTATACCAGCAACGCTTGCATCGTCCTTAACACCAACAAATAAACTACCACCCTGTGAATTGGCAAATGCACAAATATGCTTTAAGTACTCATCCTTCTAGATGAGCTTAAATTCTGTTTTTTGAGATTCCTTCACTTTTTACTGATTATTGCGGTTTTTTTATTTTATCAGGCTTCATGTGTTTATTCAGAGAGTTGTAGTGTAATTTAATCTGTATTACATTGTGCTACTTCACTCATTCCAGATGGTTCGTTCATTGTTTTGACGGAACTAATTCAAAGGATTTTCCACAAATTTTCACAAATGGGGGACACGAATTATCTCAAATTATTGAAGTCAAAGAATAACACGCTTATACTGAAGACTTCGGTTCCCAAAATTGATTAGCAAACCGATTTTTTTATTACAGGCCTTCAGGTAATTCAATACCTGTGCGATGTGCTCAGGATTTAATCCATCCATAGCTTTAAGTTCAACAATAACTTCGTTAAAGCAAAGAAAATCTGCAACATATTTTTTTTGAAGCATCTTTCCTTTATACCAAACATCAAGTATTTTTTCTTTAACAAAGGGTATCCCCGCCTCTTCAAATTCATTTGTAAGCGCTTCCTGATATACAGCTTCAAGAAATCCAGGACCAAGAGATTTATGTACCTCCATGCAACTCCCGATTATTTGATAACACTCGTATTTAAAAGGAAATTCTTCCATCGCGATTTTCAAGGCTTAATTTGCGCAAATTTGTGTTTAATTCGTGCGAATTTGTGGACCAAAATATCCCCTACGGAACTAACTGTAAGGATTTTCCACAAATTTTTGCAAATGGAGGACACGAATTATCTCAAATTAATGAAGTCAAAGGATAACTTTCATTTTTAAAAGGAAACTCTTTCATCCTGATTTTCAAGGCTTAACTTGTGCCAATTTGTGTTTAATTTGTGTGAATTTGTGGACAACATATCCCCTTACAAATTGTAAAGTTCGGGGTTTGTTATTTTCAGGTTTTGTGTTTGGTGTTCAGGGTTCGGTGTTTGGTGTTTGGCGTTTGGCGCTGGGCATTGGACGTTTGGCGTTGGGCGTTGGGCGATGGTTTTGTTGCATCCGGCGAGGGCGGGGAATCCGCGGGATGCGTGTTATTCCTTTTGCCTGTCAATTACTTGCCAGTGGCCGCCTTTAGCGGGGCCGATGCGTTTGAGAATACCGTTTTTTTTCAGCTTGTTGATATTGTCTAACACTTTTCGTTTTGATATACCAATATTCTCAGCCATTTCCGACATTGAAACGGTTTTGTTTTGTGCAACAAGTTTCAAGATCTTTTGTTGGTTTTCTGTCAGATTATCGGGGACCTTATCGGGGACCTTATCGGGGACCTTATTGCTGGCATTTTCATTTGAATGCATGGTTATCCAAAAGGCATCTGTAAAGCGAAAGTCAACTTTGTTTCCATTATCGGCACAGGCATCTTTAACTCGTTTAACACCAGTTCCTGCTTTCTCCATAAAATCGGTTCTTGCTAATAAATCAACGAGTAGTCGGTTTCTGGCCTCGCTTCGTTTTCCAAAATCTGATTCTGGGAAAAGAAGTTCGCCTTTGTTATTGATGATAATTTTACTTTTTAATTTCTCGATGGCAATAGTGTCGCCTAAAAAGTAGTCAAAATGGATAATAGCATTGACAATTGCTTCCCTGTAAGCCTCAACTGGATATTCAGGGAACTCTTTTCGTTTGATGTCCTTAATTTCATATCGAACAGGTATCAGCTCTCTAAGATAGTTTATCGCAAACTCTATGTTTCCAATGATGCCTCTGTCTACCTCTTTTTTATCAAGTATATCAATCCGTTCATCATCATTAAAATGTATGCATCTGATTTTAGAGCTGATCACATATTTGTATGGTTGTTTTGCAAAATAGAGTACACCGGCATTGGTCATGCCATCATTAGTCAGCACCCGCAGGTTTTGCAAAATTTCTTCTTTCGGCAGGTTGAATGAAATTCCGGCCAGTTTCAGGTAGTATGTAAATTTTTCATCATCAAAGTCTTTCCAGTCAAAATTGGGACAGATTTGTTCGTCGAATCTTACTTTTCCTGATTTGATAGCAAGGGATAAAATCTCATTCCTTGTCATTTTCTGGGAATTGGCGCCCATGCGCATGAAGAAGCCACTTGAGCAAGAATAGGGTTTGTTTTTGCCTTCGGGAACTTCGACTACCAGGATTTGATCTTTTTCAATCAGGTTAATGATTATTGACGGATCGCAATTGTAAGCAATGTCTTGTATTTGTGATTTTAACCTGTTCGAAATATCAAGCCCTTTGAGCATTCCTTTGTCAGTAATGCCCAAGTAAATAGCGCCTCCGGAAGCATTGGCAAAAGCAACAATTTCTTTTTGGAGACTTTTATCGAACGACTCTTTGAATTCGATGAATTGCCCTTCACCCAGTTCGGCGATTTTTTCTATGTTATGTAGGTTAAAGTCAGGCATATTTGGCTGAAAGGGTTGAGAGGTTTAGAGGAGATATACAATTTGTAAAGGCCGGGTTTTGCTTTTTCAGGGTTTCAGTTTTGAGTTGGACGTTGGGCGTTTGGCGTTGGACGTTTGGCGTTAATCGCTGAATCTTGGTCCTTTTAGGTTTGATTTTTTGAGGTATTGTATGAAGTTGCTGATTTTCTTTGAAATTTTATCGGTTTGCTCGAGTAGCTCATTCAGTTTATCATGGTTTATGTAATTGAAATCGAAAACTCTGTAAGATTGTGATCTTACCTCGTCATTTGAGCCTTTTGCAATGGAAAGAAAATTGATTCACCCTGTGAAATAATGCTTCGCATTAAAATCTCTGATTTTATTTTACAGGGTGAATTCCCGATTACCCCCTCTGCCAAAACCCTCGGTCTAACCTGTAAAATACGATTTGAGACGGTTTTTTAGAAACATTTTTCCATAATGAGTTTTGAAATATTTCTCTCTTTTTAAAGCGTCTGCCTGCGATAGGCATGCTTCAAAGTAAATAAGTTTAAGTGGTCTTCTATCTTTTGTTGATTCTACTAATCCTTTAACATGCTGCTCAAATCGTAAATTCAAATCTTTTGTATAGCCAGTATACTTGTTACCATCTTTTTCGCTTTCGAGAATGTATGTGAAATAAAAACTTTCCATAAGATTTGAATTTATTTTACAGGTCAAGTGTTGTCCATCACTGAGCCTGCTGCATCTCTTATCTGATCTCTAAATTTGTAATCTTTTGAAAATGGTTCAATACTCGTAATTTCATAAACCATTTTGGACAATGCCCTTGTTTCCTGCCAAATTTCCAACTCCTCAAATTTTTTGATCTTCATTCCACTTTCTCTGTTAATTCAATCCTTCTGAGCCAAAACATCTAACGCCCAACGTCAAACATTATATAAATCTGATTTGTAATTCTTTAGGTTTCCGGGTTTGGTGAACCAACCGATGGTTTCTTTTCATCTATGATGAAAGGTGTATCCAGGTGTCCAACCCGTTAATTCGTGTACCAGGGTCTTATCTCCTTTTAGGCGGAGTACTTCTGAGTCTTTTGGTCGGGATCTTTGGCCAATCAAAATTATTCTTTTAATGAATTCGTCTTACCTGTGATAATATCTCCAATAATGATTGCTAATCTCTCTGAAATCCATGCGCTGGCAGGAGGTGAGCCTATCCAGCTGATTTCATCAATTTTACTTATTGGGAATTGCTCCATCATCCGCGCTAATTCGACCTCGTTGGCCCAAATATCTTTTTGTTGTGCATCAGCCATGATTTTCTCCCAATAAAACGCATGAATACCACATATATAAATGATGTCGATGAGGTCTTTTGCAGCAGATCTTCCAAGCGCTGAAATTTTATTTGATAAAATGTTTTCGATATTATCGGTTCTAAGAAACAGATCGGTCGAAACTAAACTTCCACATCGGAAGGTAACATCATTTACAAAATCAAGTTTTAAAGTGGCAATGCCTTCATTAACCTGTAATCGTGCAAAACCTTCGTCAAGGGTTATCACTGAAAAATTCAATGCTGCATTTTTGAATCCTTCCAGGATATGATTCATTTGAATTTTAAACTCTTTGGAATCGTTAACAAAAAAATCGAGATCGTCAGAATAGCGATGATGCAGATAAACCCTGCTTAACACCGTTCCCCCTGTAAGATAAAAATCAACAGGTAAACCTGAAATGACGGATAATACCTTATCCTGGAGTGGATAAAGCGTATTTTGAAAGTAATCTTTTTGCATCGAGATAATATTTTCTTCGCTGTGGTGGAAAGAGTTTATTAATTGTGGTTTCGGTAATCAAATCATTGAGGTTTTGCTTTCCTAATAGATTAATTAAGTCATACCATGACAAACTGTTCATTGCTTTTAGAAAAAGTTGCTCGTTATTTTTGAATGTAACGAATGGGTTATCAATAATTTCGCGTGCAACAATATCTCTTTTTTCGGCAGGCAAATCCCAAAGCATTGCTTTTATTTTTTCATTTCCGGAAAGGGAGTAGGAGGGGTTTACTGGTTGCATTGATGGATGTTTAACAGTTTAAAAGAGATGTACAAATTGGAAAGTCCGGGTTTTGCTTTTTCAGGGTTTCAGTTTTGAGTTGGACGTTTGGCGTTGGACGTTGGTCGTTGGACGTTTGGCGTTGGACGTTTGACGTTTGGCGTTTGACGTTTGGCGTTGGGCGTTTGACCTATCATGATTCCGGTTGAGAAAAAACGCCTTACTTTTATGTTAACTGATTATAAATCAATTTGTTATTCTACTTCAGTTTATTGAAATTCATGACATCGGTATGGTTTGGGAAGACTAACCGGGGATTCATCCACTTCTCATTAACTTTAACTTCAATTAGTGGTGTTTCCTGGTGTCATTTTGGCAGCGATTTTCTGTTGTATCAGCCTGAAAATCAATGAAATGTTGCCTTCCGGCACAGCACAGCCCCGTCAGTCACAGAGGGTAAACTAACGAGGCGCCTTTACAGTAAAGGCTTTGAAGCGTGTTTAGCCGCTTTTTATTGAATTTTTTCCCAGAGCAAAAAAGCTTCGGGACATTCTGTCATATATCCTTCTTTTTCTTCAGGACTTACGATCACATAGCGAATCTTACGCTGGATGAACAGCTCGGCTTTTTCGATCAGGTGAAGCAGGTACACGCGGTCAATTCCATTGCCCACCATCAGGATGTCTATCACCGGGCTGTCGATGCCTTTGGCAAAAGCCCCGATGAGATAGGTCTCGGTCATCCCACCGATCTTGTTCACAATCCGCTCGATCACCTGGTCAATTCCGGTGTGCTTGAGCAACAGTTGGTGTATGTCGCCAAAAAGCGGGTGATTGGTGTTGGCACGGTACATCTTTTTGTTGCCCGAAACCATGGATGTCAGCATCCCGGCATCTTCGAGCCGCATTAGTTCGGAGCGGATGGCATTGGTTGATTCACCAAATTCTGACTCCATGTCGCGAAGCCAGGAAGTGGTGTTGCTGTTTAAGAAAAACTTGAGCAGCAGCCGCAAACGTGTTTTCGATGTAATCAGTGTTTGAAGCAAAATAGTTAGATATTGAGCACCAAAAGTACTCATTTTTTAAAAAAACAAAGAAAACATGAAAATATTTTAGGTTGGGAGCTGGATGGTTGTCATGGTTGTCGGGTTGTCATTGCAGGTTAACATAAATATTACGTACTGAAAAAATATTATTTTCGATTGATGACAGCTCAGGCGCAATGAGCAGAAAACAACGTCAGGATCTTTCCCGGAGAACCTTACACCATCTTTGCAATACAATTTTTTTTACTTCAGAGGGAAAATCTTCTTTTCTCTCAGGAAATTCAATATTGTGTCGCAGTTGGCCTCCTGGTCATAGGGTGTGAATATGAAAAGGGGTGATGCAGGGATTTCGTATTTGGCGTCGTATCCGGGGATGTTGAAGATCAGACCGGCATCTGCTTTTTCATAGAGGTCGGGGCGGAATTTACGGCTGTATTGGAGGTCAGCATTCATGTAGATGAGATGGAAACGCTCTTCTCCGATGATGCCGGCAATCTGGTTGCGTATTTGTTCGTCAGGTGAAATGAAAGAACAGATGACGATAATTCCCTGATCGTTGAGTATCCGTGCTACATGTGCTACACGGCGCAGGTGTTCGGTGCGGTCGGTGTCGGAGTGGTCAAGTTCGCGTGAAAGCCCTGACCTGACTGTGCTTCCGTCGAGAAGGACAACCGTAGCACCATCGTCGAAAAGCCGTTTCTCGAGGTGATAAGCAAGAACATTTTTGCCGGAACCATGCAGTCCTGTGATCCAGACAGTAACTCCCTTCTGATCGTAAAACTTTTCCCTGTCCTCCAGTGATATCAGACATTCTCCGCGTTCAATTTTTTTACGATCCAATTCAGTGATTCCGGTTGCGAGGTCTCCTTTTGCCAACTCATCAATGATCATCCCAACGGCACTTGTATTATTGGTCATCGGATCGATCAGGACAAAAGCTCCGGTACTGTGATTGCGCTGGTAACGGTCGAAAAACACAGGCTTATTGGTGGTCATTACAACGCGCCCGATGTCGTTCAGTGAAAACCGCTCGATGGATGATTTTTCGAGCGTGTTCACGTCAATCCTGTATCGGATATTGTCAATCCTGGCTTTTGTTGTGTTGGTGTTGATCTTAATGTAATATTGTGTCTCCGGCTTCATTGGCTTTTCGTCCATCCACACCAGCATGGCTTCGAAATGACGGTCGATTTTTGGCAGGTTATCCGGATGTACAAGCATATCTCCCCTCGAGATATCAATCTCATCCTCGAGTGTAATTGTAACAGATTGTGGTGGAAAGGCCAGGTCTTTTTCTCCGTAACTGGTGATGATCGAAGCAACTTTACTTTGCTGTCCCGAAGGTAACACTTTAATAACATCACCCTTACGTACGATTCCGGAGGCGATTCTTGCAGAGAACCCTCTGAAATCGAGTGAAGGCCTTAACACATATTGCACCGGGAAACGGAAATCGCTGAAATTGTGGTCGCTGCTTACATGCACATCTTCGAGAAATTCAAGCAGACTCTGACCGTGATACCATGGCATTTTATCGCTGATCCCGACGACATTATCTCCTTTGAGGGCTGAAAGTGGGATGAAATTCACATCCGGAATGTCAAGCCCTGTGATGAATTTCTTGTAATCGCTGCAGATGCGGTCAAATACCTCTTCGCTGTAACCCATCAGGTCCATCTTGTTCACGGCCAGCACCACATGCTTAATACCGAGGAGTGACACAATAAAAGTATGCCGTTTTGTTTGGGTGATGACCCCTTTACGGGCGTCAATAAGAATAATGGCGAGGTTGGCTGTGGATGCACCGGTGACCATGTTACGCGTGTATTGTTCATGACCGGGTGTGTCGGCGATAATGAATTTCCGCTTGTTGGTCGAAAAGTAGCGGTAAGCCACGTCGATGGTGATCCCCTGTTCACGTTCGGCTTTCAGCCCGTCGAGCAAAAGGGCGTAATCAATGCCATCGCCGGCGTGTCCGACACGCTTGCTGTCGCGTTCGAGGGCCTGTAAATGGTCTTCGTACAGCTTCTTGCTATCGAAGAGCAACCTTCCGATAAGTGTTGACTTGCCATCATCCACCGATCCTGCTGTGAGTAGGCGGAGGAGGTCTTTGTTTTGGTCCTGGTCGAGGAAAGATTTAATATCCATAGGTTTAGTTTAAATAACAAAATTCAAAAAACAAAAAACAAACAAATCCGAAAGTTAAAAATTCAATGATCGAAACGGATAAATGAGTTAAAGAAAGCTTCTTTAATGCATTAATTGACAAAATTCAAAAAACAAATAACAAACAAATCCGAAAGTTAAAAATTCAATGATCGAAACGGATAAATGAGTTAAAGAAAGCTTCTTTAATGCATTAATTGATAAAATTCAAAAAACAAAAAACAAACAAATCCGAAAGTCAAAAATTCAATGATCGAAACGGATAAATGAGTTAAAGAAAGCTTCTTTAATGTATTAATTGGCAAAATTCAAAAAACAAAGAACAAACAAATCTGAAAGTCAAAAATTCAATGATCGAAACGGATAAACGAGTTAAAGAAGGCTTCTTTAATGTATTAATTGGCAAAATTCAAAAAACAAAAAACAAACAAATCCGAAAGTCAAAAATTCAATGATCGAAACGGATAAATGAGTTAAAGAAAGCTTCTTTAATGTATTAATTGGCAAAATTCAAAAAACAAAAAACAAACAAATCTGAAAGTCAAAAATTCAATGATCGAAACGGATAAATGAGTTAAAGAAAGCTTCTTTTATGCATTAATTAACAAAATTCAAAAAACAAAAAACAAACAAATCCGAAAGTCAAAAATTCAATGATCGAAACGGATAAATGACTAAGTGAGACTGATATCGCTTTATTTTGATTTTTCAATAATAGCGGAGAAGATTTTTTTCAACTCAACGGCCTCTCTCAACAATCTTTTAACTTCCTGATCATTTTCCAATTGATTGGTTTCATCAATGAGCCTCAACCAATAAGATGATTCTTTAATTTCTTTTCTGCTGATTTTAACCCTAACAAGAAAATCTTTCTTGCTCAGCGATTCATTGGCTTCGATATAATTAGCACCTGCTGATCCGGATGATTTCACCAACTGTTTGATATCCTCAATGTTTGCTATTGTCTTAGGCAATGTTTTAATCATTAACCTCACGGCTTTTGCAAATTGAAATGTACGTTCTTCAAGATCGTAAACCGGTTTTTTACTTTCAGTACTTTCCATAGATTTTCATTACTGTTTCTAAAGTTTTGAATTTTAAGTATTTGTCATTTGGAAATTATTTGCTTTTTGTGTTTTGTACTTTGTGTTCTTAAAAATACCCTTCCCTCTTCTTCTGCTCCATGCTGCCGTCCTGGTCGAAATCAATGACACGGGTAGTGCGTTCAGATTTGGTGGCGGTCATCATCTCTTCCACGATTTTTTCGATGGTGTCGGCTTCGGATTCGATGGCGCCTGTGAGGGGGTAGCAGCCGAGTGTGCGGAATCTTACTTTTTTCATCACGGTTGTTTCGGCCAGTTCCGGAGGCATACGATCGTCGTCAACAAGGATCATGGCGCCGTTATATTCGACAATGGGACGTTCTTTGGCGAAGTAGAGAGGCACTATCGGGATGTTTTCGAGCCGGATATACTGCCAGATATCGAGTTCGGTCCAGTTGGAAAGCGGAAAGACCCTGATTGATTCCCCTTTGTGTACGCGGGCATTGTAGATGTTCCAGAGCTCGGGGCGCTGGTTTTTCGGGTCCCACTGGTGAAAGCGGTCGCGGAAGGAAAAGATGCGTTCTTTTGCCCTTGACTTTTCTTCGTCGCGCCGGGCGCCGCCAAAAGCAGCATCGAAACCATATCTGGTTAATCCTTCGAGCAGTGCCTGTGTTTTCATGATGTCGGTATGTACCTTGCTGCCATGCGTGAAAGGGCCAACGCCGCTCTCGAATCCTTCTTTGTTGTAATGTACGATGAGGTCCCAGCCTTTTTCTTTCGCATAGTTGTCGCGAAACTCCACCATTTCCCTGAATTTCCATTTGGAATCGATGTGCATCAGGGGGAAGGGCACTTTTCCGGGGTAGAAAGCTTTTTCGGCGAGACGCACCATCACGGAGGAGTCTTTCCCGATGGAGTAAAGCATTACCGGGTTTTCAAATTCGGCTGCCACCTCGCGGATGACGTGTATGGCTTCGGCTTCGAGTTCCTGCAGGTTGGTCAGATTGTATCCATTCATACCCAATAAGTTATTTTTGGTAAAACGATGTTTAAAATTTTGTCGATACACGAACTGATGCTTAATATTGAAGTATCTACTTCCACATCGGCATTTTTCGGAGGTTCGAAAGGTGAATCAAGGCCGGTAAAGTTAGTGATTGTACCTTCACGGGCTTTTTTATATAATCCTTTTGTGTCACGCTGCTCGCACACTTCAAAAGGTGTGCTGACATAGACTTCGATAAAATTGTCACTTCCGATGATATCCATGGCCATTTGCCTGATTTCATCCGTAGGGCTGATAAATGCGTTAATAGTGATTACTCCGCTATTGATTAATAACTTGGTGACTTCGGCAATACGCCGGATGTTTTCTTTGCGGTCTTCGTTGGTGAAACTCAGGTTGTTGTTGATGCCGCTTCGAATGTTGTCGCCGTCGAGCACCTGGGTAAGATACCCGTTTCTGTTCAACCTGAGCTCCAGTTCGCGGCCTAAAGTAGTTTTTCCTGAACCTGAAAGCCCGGTGAACCAGATTACTTTTGATCGCTGTCGCAACAGCCTTTCTTTATCCTCGCGGGTGAGGATCTGATCGAAAACGGGGTAAATGTTGTGTTGTTCCATTTAAGAGCTGACTTTATGCTGATGAATGATGTATGTATTGTTTATTGAATGAGTAACAAATTATTTAAATCCGGGGTAAATGGCCGGTAGTCCTGAGAATTGAAAGAAAAACATAAAATACATGATCAGGACCGCAACGAACATATAAATGACGGTAAGCGGGAGGCCAATCTTCAGAAAATCCCTGAAAGTGTACCCTCCGGGACCATAAACCATCAGGTTGGTTTGATAGCCAACCGGGGTCATAAAACTCGTTGCAGCACCAAAAGTCATGACCATAACCAGCGGGAACGGGTTGACTCCAAGTTTGGCCGCGATGCTCAAAACGATGGGGAAGAGCACGGCAACCACGGCTGCGTTGGTGATGAAAGAGGTAAGGACTGCGGCTACTATAAAAAGGCCGAATAAGAAGGTCAATGAACCCAGTGGCAGCAGCAGGTTAATGAACGCGCTCCCGATGTGTTCGGCTACTCCCGATTTGATCATCGCCAAACCTAAGGCGAGGGACATGGCAAGGATGATGGCCAGGTTAAAATCAACACTTTTCACCAGATCTTTTGGGTTCATCAGTTTAAGCAGCAGTGCTACGGTGACCAGGATGGCCAGTGAAGTGAACAAGGGAACAATTTTGAAACCTGCCAGGAAAATGGCAAGGATCAACCCGCCAATCACCAGGTAGGGTTCATAGAACTTTGGTTTTCGAAAGTCTTTGATGCGCGATATCAAATAAAAGTCCTGGGTATTTTTGCTCAGGTTGTTGAAATCCCTTCCGGTGATGACCAGTAAAACATCACCCGGTTTCAGCCTTACGTCCCCTATCTTTCCCGAAAGGCGCTCCCCGTTGCGGTGCACAGCAATTACTGCAGCATCAAATTTGCTCCGAAACATGGATTCTTTTACAGTTTGTCCTACAATTGATGCGTTGTAGGAGATCACAATTTCGATGGCTTCGGTGTATGACTTCCGGCTGTACATGCCAATTTCGGACAGTTCGAGCCCGGTATTGGAATTGACCAGGTCGGTGATCGTATTTGTTTCACCTGCAAAGACGAGGATGTCGTCGGAGTGCAATATTTCGTGAGGACTGACAGGGCGTATCTGATCTTGTCCGCGGATAATTTCAGCCAGGAAGAGCCCTTTGAGGTTTCTCAGGCTGGCATCCTTCACCGTCATTCCGGCAAGGGAAGAATTAGAACGGATGCGGGTCTGAACAAGATAACTCCGTGTATTCTGCACAAAATCCTTGTAAACATCCTGACGGTCGGGCAACAGCCGTTGAGCAAAGAAATACATGTAAAAGAATCCGATAAAGATCATCGGAACACCAATGTAAGCAAAATCAAACAGGTGAAAGGGTTTGAAATCCGGAATTACCGTTTGTGCCTGGATAAGTCCATTCACAATAAGGTTGGTCGATGTCCCTATCAATGTGGCACTGCCGCCGATGATAGCGGCATAGGAGAGGGGAATCAGCAGTTTTGACGGGCTGACATTGTTGCGCTTGGACCAGGCACTGACATAGGGCATCATCACTGCAACGAGTGGTGTGTTATTCAGCATCGAGGAGAGTAGTGAGATACTGATATATACCCGGCCAAGAAAGTTCTTATAGGTTGTGCTTCCCCGGAACACCCTGTTGAGGAAACCTTCCAGTACCCCTGTATTTCGGATCATCTGCCCTATGAGCAGCAGGAGGATGATGACCATGATCTGCTCGTTGGCGAAACCGCTTAAAATTTCATTGGGCGTTAATACACCCAGGATACCCAGCACCAGTATGCCTATGATGAAGGTAAACGCCGGTCCAATCAAATCAGCATACAGTGAAATGATGATGAACAGGATAACTACAAGAACTATGATACTGTCGTAATTGAGCATAATGTTAACTGTTATACCTGCAGCAAAGGTTTCTGTAACTGGCTTCTTGGTACTGTAGCCACAACCGATAACCCGATCTGTTCGATCCGGATCATCACCTTATTCTTATTCACCCTGATTACCTCCCCGCTCACCCCATTAAGCATTCCGGAAGAAACCTGCACTTTATCTCCTTTTTGAACCTTGATCCGGTAGCCTTGTGTTTGACGTAAAAACTCCCTGATGTTGTCAATCTCCCGCTGGCGCACGATAGCTGGTTGTTTGAGGTAATACACGAACCTCACCACACCGGCAACCCTGAGCACCGATGATAACTCTGTTTCTTTTAACCTGACAAAAATATAAGAATTAAACAAAGGTACTTCAACCATTTTTCGCCTGTCGCTCCACTGACGTTCGGTAACATAGGTTGGCATGTAACTCTCAATCAGCTCATCCAGCAAGCGGTCATAAACCTTCTTTTCCGAGCGTGGAGCTGTGTAAATCACATACCACTGGTATTCGGGTTTAACTATTTTGATTTCATCGAGCTGATTTTCCATTCCTGATTCAGGTTTTTAAAGATCACTGATCTAACGATGGCAGTGAGGAACTATTTAGTGAAGTTACGGATTTTGTGTACGATCTCAATACCGTGTCTTGCTTCTTCCAATCCGTAACCTTCGCCACTCAGGATTTTTTGATAAGTGACCGTGTGCAGATCATTGAACCCATCGCTGAATTCGATCTCTTCCCCTTCGATTTTAACCGAGCGGTAGGTTCGCTGACCACGCAGCAGCACTTCGGCAGGAATATCAGCCATATCAAGACTGAGCTGCCATCTTACCTTTGCCCGCTCCAACTCGAGGTAGCCGCTGGCTTTATCAGGTTGTGAAAGGGTGACCTGCAAATCTTTAATGCTTCCGAAAATCCATGTGAGCATGTCGAAGAAATGGACACCGATGTTAGTGGCCACCCCCCCTGATTTCTGCATGTCCCCTTTCCAGGAGATGTGATACCAGCGTCCCCGTGAGGTTAAATATGTCAGATCAATGTCATAGATTTTATCTATTGGTCCTTCTTCCACCCTTTTTTTAAGCGCCACGATCGAAGGGTGATAACGGAGTTGGAGGACGGTGTAGATTTTTTTTCCGCTCTCTTTTTCAATTTCCTGTAAAGCGTCCACATTCCATGGATTCAGTACGATCGGCTTTTCACAAATGGCGTGAGCTTCATTGCGCAGCGCAAGACGGATGTGGGCATCGTGAAGGTAGTTTGGTGAACAAATACTCACATAATGCACCTGCTCGCCGGTATTTTTCCTCCTCAATTTATCCAGGTGCCTGTCGAAACGCTCCGGTTCGGTAAAGAAATTACACTCAGGAAAGTAACTGTCGAGGATTCCGACGCTGTCGAACGGATCGAGCGCCGCAACCAGGTTGTTCCCGGTGTCGCGGATGGCTTTCAGATGACGCGGGGCGATGTATCCGGCAGCACCAATAAGTGCGAAATTGTATTTTTTATCCATTTGGTTTTGTGTTCAGTGTTTAGAGTTTAGTGTTCGGTGTTTTTTGTTAATTGTTTGACGTTTGGCGTTTGATGTTTGGCGTTTGACGTTTGGGGTTTGGGGTTCATTACATCTCAAACTCTGAACTATTAAACCTCCAACCTCGAACCTCGAACCTCGAACCTCGAACCTCCAACCTCCAACTTTTTAACTTTTTAACTTTTCAACTTCCAATCCCATCCCTTTTGCCAGTAAATCAATGATATGTATGGTTTTAATGTTCAGCTTCTGCTGTGCGATGTAGGATGAAAGATGTAACAGACAGGACTGATCGGTGGAGACAATGTATTGAGCACCGGTTTCGAGTGCATTTTCCACTTTTTGCTGCGCCATGGCTGTGGAAATCGGTTCATGCTTAATGGCAAATGTTCCTCCAAATCCGCAACAGGTTTCGGTGTCAGCCATTTCGACCAGTTCGAGTCCTTTAACTTTGCTCAGCAAAAGTCTTGGCTCATCTTTCAATCTGTATTCCCGCAAGGCTGCGCAGGAGTCATGATAAGTGACTTTGGCTTCGAACGTTGCACCCAGGTCATCCTTCTTTAACACATTGACCAGAAAATCGGTAATTTCAAAAAGGTTTGCCCGCAATTTCCTGTTTTCGAGATGCCATGGTGAATTGTAAAACAGTTTTTCGAAGTAATTCTGCACATATCCAAGGCAGGAAGCCGACAGTCCGACCACAGGTCTGCCAGTGTTGAAATCCTGGATGAATTTCACCCCCAGTTCACGTGCTTCATCCCAGAACCCGCTGTTAAAAGCCATTTGCCCGCAACAGGTCTGGTTGGGGTTGTAATGTACTTTCACACCGAGTTTTTCCAATACTTTAACCATGTTAAACCCCGTCTCAGGGTAGAGCTGATCAATAAAGCAGGGAATAAAGATGTCCACTTCCATCAGGTCAGGCGTTTTAAATTTCGGGCAAAAGTAAGGTTTTTTCGCTGTTGACCTGCAGGGTAACTGTTAATAGTTGGTGAACGCAAGAAAACTATTCATGTTGATCACTTCTTTCCTGAGAATGTCGGGAAGGACGGGGCACTCCTGATTTCCAACGGTTCTGGGTAAATCCAGACTTTTGGGTCAGCTTCATCTCAAAATTCATTGATTAAGAATATTTTCAATTTTAGTCGGACAATTTTGATTTCAAAACCTGTCTGATATTGCATCTTTTCTGATGAATGATGAGCCAGCAAGGGTGATGAAATTTATGTGTAAGAATTGGCTGACCGGTAAAAAATTCAAATTTAACACCCGGCCTTCAGGTTAAAAATTATTAATTTCATGGTTTTCCTGTCCTGGTTTTTTACTCATATGTCAAAAATCAGTAATGGAATATCCGGTTTCTTACATCCCAAAACAACCATACATTGAATAGATTACGATGATGGTGGTTTAAAAACCGGCTTTCTATTTAAATTGAATACAAATTAGGAGTTAAAAAACTATTTTTTTGGTAAAGGAAAAAAAATTTATATTTGCGGTATCAGAAAATTTAAAAAAAGGAGGCCGATGAACATTAGTTACAAACCATTTCCCACCAGACTATTTTCCTCCGGGCTTAAGCATTTTTCAGAGGCTTACTGCTACCAGAGGGTTTATTCATTTATCAATCAAGAAATTAGTTAAATTCAATTTTTTATTTATTAATTTAAACCTAACGTTTATGAGAAAAGTTACAAGTTTACTTTTATTGATGCTAATCGCCATTGCGATGAGCGTCAGTGGACAGCTAAGCGTGTATGAGTTCAGCCAGTCTTCTGGGACTTACACCCCTATCACTGGCGGAGCAGTACATGCAACAGACACATGGGATGACGCGATGATTCCCAGTATTGCGCTCGGTTTTACCTTTAATTATCTAGGTGTGGATTACACCCAGGTAACCATTTCCCCCAATGGTTATGTAATTTTTGGAGGAACTGCAACATTGGGGTATTCTCCTATTTCTTCCACTACTGCTGCTCCAGGATGTGCTGCGGCCATTGGTCGCGATCTGCAGGGGCGCACAGGAAGTGAAATCCGTTCTGAAACCATTGGCTCAGCCGGTGATTACATTTATGTAGTTCAGTGGACTGATGCCAAACGTTATGGTACGAGCTATCCAGACGAGTACCTGGATTTTCAGATCAGGTTATATGAGAATGGCAATAAGATCGAATTTGTTTATGGAGATTTTATTGGCTCAGCCTATGCCACTCCGGTTCATCCAGAAGTTGGACTCAGGGGTGCTACAAATGCCGATTACAAAAATCGTACTACTGCAACCGATTGGTTAGCTACCACATCAGGTGCTATCAACACCGCAACTTGTGCTATCACCAGCACTGTTATCCCTCCAGCCGGGTTGAGTTTTCTTTATTCACTTGCAAGCTGTCCGGCGCCTAACACTTTAGTTGCTAGTAATCTCACAACAACTACTGCTGATTTAGGATGGACACCTTTTGGCACTGAGGCATTATGGAATCTGGAATGGGGATCTGCTGGGTTTATCCCCGGAGCTGGTACGCTTGTACAAGGACTGACCTCCCCGTCCTACCAGTTAACAAATCTTACTCCGGTAACCAACTACGAATTTTATGTTCAGGCAGACTGCGGAACTGACGAAGTGAGTGAATGGGCTGGTCCCTATTCATTCTGGACAACAGCAGATCCTCTCTCCGGAAGCTACACGATCAACAGCACACTGCCTACGGGTGGAACCAATTTCAACAACTTTACCGATTTTGCCACTGCCATCAATCTTGGCGGGTTTGCAGGTCCAGTAATTGTTGATGTAGTTGCAGGAACAGGGCCATATACTGAGCAAATTATTCTTGGTCAGTTACCAAACAGTAGTGATGTTAACACACTTACGATCAATGGTAACGGAGAAACACTTCAGTATCTTTCTACCAATACCAACGAACGCGCAACGTTGAAGATGAACGGAACTGATTATGTTACAATTGATAACATGATCTTCAAATCGCTTGGTACTTTAACCACTGAATACGGTTTTACGGTGCAATTGATGAACAATGCCGATTATAACACTTTCACCAATTGCGAGTTTATCACCGATTTAACCACGACAAGTTCCAACTTTGCTGCTTTTGTCACAAGTAACAGCGCTACGGCAGCTACTTCAGCCGGGCTGGCAGCCAGTTATCTGACTGTTGATAATTGTACTGCTATTGGTGGTTATTATGGTCTCGTAGTAAATGGACCAACCGCTGCTCCATATTCAATGGACAATGTGATTACAAACAATACCATCAAGGATTTCCACCTCTATGGCTTGTACCTGCGTGGACAAAACAATGGTTTGTTTGCGAACAATGAAATCTCAAGACCGACAAGAACTACTACAGGAACTCTTTACATGCTCTATCTGACACAAAACATGTCCGGTTCATTGATCGATGGAAATCATGTTTTTGATCTATCACCCTCTGTTGTTTCAACAAGCACTGCCTATGGCTTTTATGGCACCACTGTATCGGCTGATGCCGGCAATGAATTGTTGATCTCTAACAACATTGTACATGGTTACGGAAATATGAATAGTATTCAATATGGTATTTACTTTAGCACATTGGCCAGTTCAGGGAATACCAGGATTTACCACAATACAATTGCCCTTGACTACATCAACCATAGTGGTTCATCTGTGATCAGGGGAATTTACCATACGGGTGCTACTGCTTTGGGAATTGATATCAAAAACAATATCATATCAATCCTGAGTAATTCAACAGGTGCAAAGCATTGTATTTATCTCTTTACAAATACTGCAGTGATTACATCAAATTACAATGTCTTTAACATTGGCGCCACTGCCGGAACCAACTATGTAGGATATTTTAATGCGATTAACTACAATTTAGCTGATTGGCAAACTGCAGGATATGATGTGAATAGTATTGAAGCAGATCCGCTTTACATTGATCTGTTTGGAGGCAACCTGATGCCACAGGCCGCAGCCATTGACAACTTTGGTACTGATCTTCTGGCTTTTGTACCCGAAGATTTTTATGGCGTAGCGCGTACAACCACTCCTGACCCAGGCGCCATTGAGTTCCTTCCTGCTGATTGTCTTGCACCATCAGGTCTGAACCTTGCCGGTGTAACTGCTGAATCAGCGACTATTGGCTGGACGGCAAATAATGGAGAAACGATGTGGAACCTCGAATGGGGAGCTGCCGGATACCCGTTCGGCACCGGAACACCGCTGACCGGCATTACTGCCAATCCATACCTGATTGAAGGGTTGACACCGGAAACAAGCTATGATGTTTACGTTCAGGCTGATTGCAGCACGGATGAAACTAGCGCATGGGTCGGACCGTTCACCTTTGCCACTCCTCCTTCCTGTCTGCCTCCGACTGATCTTGGCGTAATTGACCTGACAGCAACCACTGCAACTTTGATCTGGACTGCCGGAGGAGATGAAACGTTGTGGAACATTGAGTGGGGCGCAGAAGGTTTTGCACAGGGCTCAGGCACTGTGGTTACAGGTGTGAATGATACTTCATACGATTTAACAGGCCTTACTGCACAAACAGGTTACGACTTCTACGCGCAGGCTGATTGTGGATCTGAAGCTGTAAGCCCTTGGGCTGGTCCTTTTAACTTTGAAACCCCGTGCGCTGCATTTGAGCTGCCCTATGAGGAAGATTTCACAGGTGTTACTACTGGTACCATCCCGGCTTGCTGGGAGGTTCAGGGTTTAGGTCTCACTAACTGGGGAGCAACTGCAACCGCAAATGCAGGTGGTATATCACCCGAAATGAGATTATATTGGAGTCCGAGTTTCACAGGCTTATCCATGCTGGTATCGCCACCCATCAATACTACGGGTGAAACTTCGATGCTCATCGAGTTTAAGCATTTCTTTGATTATTATGCAATACCTTATACTATTGGTTTGATGACCACAGGTGATGGTGTAAACTGGAACACCGTCTGGTCGGTGGTTGACCCGACTGCTAACGTTGGACCGGAAAGCCAGAGTATTGTCGTGACCTCTGCTGAAGGTGTAGGCTCTGCCAACTTCAGGTTTGCCTTCTTTGGCGATGGGTATAGTTTTAACATTGACAATTGGTACATTGATGATGTAAAAGCTTTTGTTCCTACATTTGGAATTCTAAGCGGTTACGTAACAGAAGCTACCAGGGGTCCGGTTGAAAATGCAAGGGTTTTCAGCGGAGTATATGAAGGCTTTACAGATGCTACCGGTTTCTATCAGATAGAAAATGTACTGACCGGCCTCTATGATTTCACCTGCGAAGCCGAAGGTTACTTCTCTGTTGTAGCCGAAGGAGTTGAAATTCTTACTGATGTGACAACAACCCAGGACTTCACCTTAGGTTATGCTCAAATTGCTGTTGACCCTGAAATCATTCAGGAAACTTTACAGCCAGGCCAGGTGATGACAACGAACCTTACGATTTCCAATCCCATGGGAACGGAAACATTGACATGGAGTGCAGGTATCCAGCTATTAAGCGATGGCTTTGCAAGTAACCATAACCCCAAAATGGGTAATGTGAGTATGCCTGCATCTTTCAGTCCTGAGCAAGCTGATGTTGCTGAGGTAAATACCCAAACTATGCGCACAATTGAAAATCCGGTTAATCCGGTTACTTTTGTAACAGGTGATCCATCACGAGATTTACTCTGGGATAATGGTCCGTTTGTTACAAACCCGGGTGCAGGATCGGGTGGTTCTGACTATAGTAAGCTTCAGGATTTAAGCCTTGGCATGGCCACTTATGGTTCGGGAGCGCAAATATCAGCCGGTAATTCAATTGCTGACGATTTTGAAGTTACAGGAAATTGGACTGTGGAGACAATGTCATTCTTTACATACCAAACTGGATCTACAACGACTTCAACCATTAACGATGTGAGGGTTAAGATTTATAATGGAAACCCAATGAGTGGTGGAACACTTATTTTTGGTGACTTCACTACCAACAGGTTACTTTCGACACAATGGACAAATTGCTGGCGTGTACTGGAATCTGCTCCGGCTGAAAACAGACCGATTATGAAGGTAGTTGCAGATATGTCTGGATTATCACTTACATCTGGTATATATTGGGTAGAGGTAAGCATGGGTGGTACTTTAGCTTCTGGCCCCTGGATTCCTCCGATCACAATTTTAGGCCAGACAACTACCGGTAATTCAATCCAATATCAAACTGCCACATCAGCCTGGGCTGCACTTGTTGATATTGGACCACAAGGTATGCCTTTCCAGATCAATGGTACCGCGAGTGGTTTATGGATATCACTGGGTACTACTTCAGGTGTTGTAGGCCCCGGCGAATCGCAGGTGGTGGATGTTAACCTGGACGCAACAGGACTTACCGACACTACTTACTACGCCAACATCAACATCAACCACAACGGACAGGTAGCCGGAAAAGCTACACTTACCGTTCCGGTTGAGATGACTGTAGCTTCTACCTTACCGCCGGTTGCCGCTACATTGGTGTCACCACCAAACAATGCAACCCTTGTATCGTTACAGCCCTACTTCGAATGGGTTAACGGCGCAGGTACAGCGTTCAACAGGCTGGTAATTACCACCGGTACACCGCCGTTTACACAGTCAGTGTTTACTTCCGACTGGTTCCTTGGCGAATCCTTCGACCTTGCCACAACAGCACTTGTTCTTGACAAGAAGAAAGCCTACAACTGGCAGGTCAGGTCGAGAAATGCCGCCGGTACTGTGAATAGTCCGCTCTGGAAATTCACTACCATCGGTGCCGGAACAATCACCGGTTTGGTCACCGATGCCTATACTTTACTTCCAATTGAAGGGGTTACTATTACCGCTGAAGCATCAAGGTACGAAACTACCACTGCAGCTGATGGAACTTATACATTAAGCGATGTGCTTGAAGGTACGTATGAAGTCATGGCCAGTATCGAAGGGTACATCCCACAGTCGCAACCTGCTACGGTAAGCCACGGCGCAAACTACATAGCCAACTTCGAATTGAACATTATTGTTGACCCACCCACAGATTTAGTAGCTGTGGTGGAAAACTTTGTTAATGTGAACCTGACCTGGAATGAGCCGGGTTATGTTCCTCCCGTTGGTGGTGTTATCTTTGAAGATGATTTCGAAGCCTACACTGCAGGTCAACAGTTAGCCTGCCAGAACCCGACGGATTGGACTACCTGGTCAATTCTTCCGTGCAATGCGGTTGAAGACCCATATATTTCAAATCTTCAGGCGCACAGCGGAGCTAATTCAGTAGTGATCGTTCAAAATAATGACCTGGTCAAAGATTTTGGCGATCAAATTACTACCGGTAAATACAGCATCAGTTTCTATGCTTACATACCAACTGGAAAAACAGGATACTTCAATACTTTACAAGAGTTTACCGGCGGAACCTACGTATGGGGCATTGAAGTTTATTTCAACGCTGGCGGAGCTGGAAGTGTCAATCCAAACGGACCGCCAACAACCATTGGAACTTTTACCTGGCCTGTTGGTACCTGGTTTAAGGTTGAAAATATCGTCGACCTTGATCAGGATTTAACTGAACTCTGGGTTAACGGAAATCAGGTGATTACCTATCAATGGAGTCTTGGCGCTTATGCCCAAAATACAGGGCAGAATACACTTGAAGCCAACGACTTCTTTGGTGCGGCCGCTACCGATGAGATGTATGTGGATGATTATGTATTCAGGGATTTAGCCGGTGGAGCAGGAGAACTTTATGAATTGTCCTATCACCTCAATAATCCTCAAAATGGATACTATCAGTCATTCGATTATGGTTATGGTGTGGTTTACGATATCAGCGGTTTCACTAATGTAACAGTTGAAAAAGCTGATTTCCACCACGCATCATGGGGATTGTTGGGAACCTGGGATTACCAGTTGCATGTGGTTGACTGGAACACATTTACGCTGCTTTACTCAACGCCAGTGTTTCAGACGACCGGTAACGACCAGTGGGAGATTGACATTCCGCTGGGTTCTATCCCTGAAAATGGATTGGTTGGAATTTTCCTTGAACCACTTGGAAATATTGCAACGGATGCATACCCGGATTTGAGTTCTGATAATGAACTTACTACAACCAACTCCTATTACGGAGCGCTAAGCAGTTTCTCAGGTATGGGTCTGAGTACAATCGGTAATTTCCTGATGAATCTCTGGATTATGGCTGATCCGCTGGATGGTGGAGAACGTTTACTTGTACAGGCGCCTATTCTTAATGGAGCAACACCTGTTGCTCATACCAGCAGAATGGCCCCGGGAACCGGAACAGGACAGTTTGTTCCTAAAGAATATGTTGGAGCAGGCCGCGATTTACTTAGCTACAACATTTACAGGAATGAAGAATTCCTCGCCAATACCGCCGAAACGGAATATGATGACCTTGGCCTTGATGGCGGCACCTATTATTATACGGTTACCGCTGTTTATGACGAAGGCGAATCAGAACCCGTTGGACCTGCAGGTGTTGTTATTTTGGCGCCTCCGGTATTGCTCAGCGCTGAACCTGATTACTACGGCGTTGAACTCGTTTGGGAAGAAGGCTCGACTGTTCCTGAGACTTCTAACCTGACTGCAGGTATATCGGTTTCCGATACAGACCTCGAAGCTGCTGAAAAAATCAGCAATAAAGCTTCCTATCAATCATCACTTAACGAAGTAAAATCAATCGAACGACTGGGTGTAGTAACCAACACCTGTGAAACAGCCGCTACTGCATTGGTAGGATTGAATTCCGCACCAAACGCAGACTACTGGTATGAGTTCACCCCGACCGAAGATGCTGCCGTAACAATCTCTACATGCATCGATGGCCAGGAAGCTGATACCTATGTCGTTGTGTATGATGCCTGTGGTGGGATTGTGGTAGCCGAAAATGATGACCTCAATGCTGCCTGTTCATTTTTCCCCTATGCATCTGCTGTAACCTTTAATGCAACAGCAAATGTAAGCTACAAAATCTATTGGGATCCTTTCTGGGAAAGCCTTCCATTTGATTTCACCATCGAACTTGGCGAAATTTGTGTTGTTGAATGCCCGGTTGGTGGAGAACCCGAAGGGGAAGTTTGCCCTGGGAATGAATATGTGGATACTTTCAACGGCGGATGCAACTCTGATCCAGCCGTTTTCTCACCAATTACTGTTGATGTGCCGGTTTGCGGTACAGCAAGTAACTACACTTTAGCCGGAACCAGCCGCAGAGATACCGACTGGTATGAATTTGTTACCGACGAGCCTGTTGTAGCTACATTTACCGTCAACTCCGAGTTCCCTTCAGTATTTGGGTTCATTCAACAAATAGTACCGGGTGTTCCGGGATGTGCTAATATTTCCGGATCGATTTCACCTTATGCACTAGGCATCCCATGTGAACCAGCTTTCGTTACCGTTAATCTGTTACCGGGAACCTATTACTTCTTTGTAAGCATCAATGGTTTTACCGGTTATCCATGCGGAACGGCCAACAACTATGTTGCGACATTGACAACAGTGCCTTATTTTGCTGCATATTACAATGTTTTCCGTGATGGAGTGGATATCGCCGATGTTTACACCGGAATGACCTACTATGACGATGACATCGTAAACGGCGAAGAGTATTGCTACACCGTTACTCATGTTGTTGCTCCCGGCGTCGAAACCGGCGAATCCAATGAACTGTGCGCAATGGTTCCCTACCTCCCGGAAATCAGCACCAACCCGACATCTCTGTTCAAATCATTGTATGTTGGCGAAACTGGGACTGAGATGCTGAGTGTTATCAATAGCGGATTGGGCGAGGTTGATTTTGAAGTTGCTGTAGTCTTTGCCAAGAATCCGGCAGCTGATATCACTCAACCGGATCTTGTAGTTATGGATCCAAACTTTGTTCTGTCACCTGAAGCACGTGATGTTTGTACTGAAGTAGGAACTGTTAATCAGATAAATACTGCAGGATTTACACCACCATCAGACAATAGTAAAGATGAGTTGTACAGTAACGGACCACTCATTACAGGTCAATGCGCAACAACCCTTGCTCCTGAAAGCATGATCCAGGCTCCGGCAACGCTCTATGGATCCAACTTCAACCAGGTATTGGGCTACAGTGCTGCCGACGACTTTACCATTGCTGAAGGTACATGGACCATCGAATCCTTTGATATCTTTGGTTATCAAACCAGTTCGGGTGTTGTACCAACAATAACAGCTGCATATATTCGTATTTGGGATGGCAACCCGATGGCAGGTGGTACTGTGATTTGGGGAGATATGACCACGAACAGGATGAGTTCAGTGGTATTTTCCGGTATTTTCAGAATTTCAGCAACAGAAACCTGTGGTACAGCCCGGCCAATAATGAAGATTACTGCTGCTACACCTGGTCTTATGCTTGAAGCTGGTACTTATTGGGTTGAGATGGCTGCAGCCGGAAGTCTTGCTTCTGGTCCATGGATCCCGCCAGTATCTATCGTTGGTCCACAACCAGTCGGAAATGCTCTCCAGAATACTCCTACCGGCTGGACAATTGTTGAAAGTCCTGCAGGCTCCGGTAATATTCTGACATGGCCATTTATCATCAATGGTTCTTCAGAAAATCCATGGTTGGTTGTTGAACCGGAATTTGGCAATATCAATGGTGTTGGTCAGGTTGATCTGACGGCTACCTTCGATGCTACCAATCTTGCATTTGGAACTTACTATGCCAACATCTTGGTAACCTCCAACGATCCGGTTAATCCTGTATTGACCGTTCCAGTTGAATTTGAAGTACTCGAAGACCTTGGGATGTTATCAGGTTATGTAACCGATATCATTGCAAAAGGCCCGGTTAGCGGTGTTACCATTACTGCAGAAGAGTTGAGATACAGCACCGTTACCAATGAGTTGGGCTATTATGAAATGGCTTTACCTGTTGGTACCTACACTGTTACGGCAGCCAAAACCGGTTATGTTACCGAAACCGTGGCACCGGTCGAAATCCTGCTCGATCAGACCACCACACTTGACTTCCAGTTGGAGTTTGGTACACCAATTTTACTCTATGCAAATGGAGGAGTCGGTAGTATCAGCCTTGGATGGGAAGGAAATGCTGCGTACAGTAAAGATTATGCTGGCAGAATTTCTGCATCCAACATGGAAGAAAAAGGCGCCAGCTTCAATAAAGAGGCTGAATTACACGGTCCTACAGTGATTGTCCCTGAATCTACAGGTAGTCGCGCTGTAGGTGACGATTGCACCGATCCTATCATTGTGGGTGCTTTGCCTTACACCGATGTAAATACTACCTGCGGAAGAGGCAATTCGTATAGTGAAACCTGCCTTGGAAGCTATGATGGTGGTGAGGATATCATCTATCAAATCACACTTACTGAAGCCAAGACATTGTCAATCGCAATGACTACCACTACAACCTGGACCGGTATGTTGATCAGTGATGCATGTCCTCCAACTGCAACCTGCATTGCAACTGCAACAAATACGGGAGCAGGTGGGGTTACCATCAACGCTGAACTGGCTGCCGGCACCTATTACATCATGATTGATACCTGGCCTTCACCTGATTGTATTCCTGATTTCACACTGACTATCACCGAAACGGTAATTGGTCCTGGTGAAGCCTGCACTACTGCATTCGATTATGGCGATGTGGGTGATGACCCTGTAACGGGTTCTATCGTAGCAAACCAGGCTGTATGGTATAGCTTTACTGCCGATCAGAATTACAGCTCAGTTGACGTATCACTGTGTGGCTCCGATTTTGACACCAAACTGGAAGTTTGGGCAGCATGTGATGCCGGCGGTTATGCTTATTATAATGACGACAGTCCGGTTTGCGATACAAGAGCACTTCAATCACATATCACTACTGGTCCAATGACCCAGGGTACAACATGGTATGTAAAGGTTTATGGTTATGGATCTGCTTTTGGTAACTACATCCTTGGTATTACCGGAGCAGCACCTTGTGTTGTAACCTGTCCTCCGGGCGCATTAGCTGAAGGAGAGCCTTGTCCGGGAGATGAATATGTTGACCTGACCAATGGCGGCTGTAATTCAGATCCTGCAGTATTTACGCAAGTGAACTGCGGTGACGTTGTATGTGGAACTGCAAGTACCTATATGTTTGAAGGAACAAACCGCAGAGATACTGACTGGTACGAACTCACGATTACTGAACCAAAAGCTGTAACCTTTACTGTTACCGCCGAGTTTCCTGTAATTGGTGGTTTGATCGAACAAATAGTACCTGGTCAACCCGGGTGTGGCAATATCACCGGATATATAGCACCGTTCTTCTCTGGATTAGCTTGTGAAGAGATGATTATTGAAGTTGAACTGATTCCGGGTACTTATTACTTCTTCGTGGCTCCGGGTGTATTCAGCGGATATCCTTGTGGAATGAGTAACAATTATGTTGCTTCATGGGAATGTGCAGAAACTTTCATAACTTACTACAATGTAATTCGCGATGGTGAAACTATTGCACAGACTTATCAAAACACCTATGTCGATACAGAGGTAATGCCTGATGTTGAATACTGCTACACAGTAAGTCAGGAGATTATGCCTGGTGTTGTAACAGGAGAATCCAATGAATTGTGTGCTTCAGTGCTGTGCGCTACAGGCTGTGATTACACACTGAACTTTACTGACAGCTGGGGCGATGGTTGGAATGGTGCAAGTGTTTCTATCTATCAATCTGGCGCTTTAATCGGTACTTATACATTGGCTGGCGGTTCATTTGGAACGGCAATGGTTACTCTATGCGATGCAACCTTGACTTCACTGGTTTGGAGTGTTGGCGCCTATGATGAAGAATGCGGATTTGAAATGCTTGATCCTGAAGGAAACGTTGTAACCAGCTTTGCTGCAGGATTTGCACCTCTGGCTGGTGAATTCTTCAGCTTTACGACTGCTTGTCCGGTCATTCCTACCCAAGATATCCTATTGCCACAAGGCTGGAGCGCATGGTCATCCTACATCGATCCGATGATGGATGCTGCATTTGCTGATGTAATTGATCCTGTTGTTGACGACATGATCATCACGCAGTACTTCACCGATCTGTTCTATCCTGCTTATGGAATCAACACGATGGGTGACTTCAGCAATGCGCACGGTTACATTAGCAAGATGAATGCTGAAGCCGTGCTGACACTTGTTGGAGCTACTGTATCGCCAACGGTTGATCTTACCGCAGGCTGGAACCTCTTCCCGGTACTCGTACCTTGCAACTTAGATGCTGATGATGTGTTTGGTCAGATCCCTGGCCTCATTATTGCCTTCGAAGTAGCAGGTAATGGGATTTACTATCCGACAGCAGGTGTTTATACACTCGAAACAGTAGTACCTGGCAAAGCTTACTGGGTAAAAGTTGCCGGCGCTGCCAGCTTCACCTTCCCGGCTTGTGCCAAAGATGCTTCTTCAGGTTGGATTGCTCCATTGCGTCACAGCAATACTACCAACTGGAACGAAGTAACCTACACCGGACTGAGCCACATTGTTGCCTTTGACGAAAATGCAACATCAGGCCTCGTCGACGGTGATGTGATCGGCGCTTTCACCAGCAATGGTGTTTGTGCAGGTCTGACGGTTGTCAACGGAGAAACCGCTTCACTGGCACTCTTTGGTAATGACGTTACCACTGCCGCCAACGACGGTTTCACCGAAGGCGAACCACTAAGCTTCAGGGTATACCGCCAGTCCAACGAGACCGAGTACATCCTCGATGTGACCTACAGCACGCAGGCGCCCAACTACGACGGACTTTACGCTGTAAATGGCCTGTCGCTGGTTAAGGATATTGCGATGACTGCTACCGGAATCAGTGCACCTGAACTCAGCAATCTGACCATCTTCCCGAACCCGTCCACAGGTATCTTTAACGTGGCTGTTGATCATCTTTCAAAGAATATCAGCTACACTGTTACCGATGCCAAAGGACAGGCCATCACCGAAGGCAGACTGAACGAGTCGCAGGTCATTGATCTGAGCGACCAACCGAAAGGTGTCTATTTCATCAGGTTTACCGGCGAAAATGTTCTCCGCGTGGAGAAACTTGTTGTCAGGTAAGCATTGATGAATATCAATACAAAAGAGGCTGTCTCAAAACTGAGACAGCCTCTTTTTTTATCACTTTGATTCTGGAACAATTCGGCTGTTTTTCCTGTTTTGTGCGCGAGGTAAACGCTTTAAAAAGTCCCCATTGATATTCAATTGTTTATGATTATTTTTTGACAGATTTGGGTGCCCCGGTCATCTTTTCAATGTGAATTTACAGGTTAAATGGAGTTATTGCATGTTGGAAATAACTTCTTCTTTTGTCTTGACACAAAAGAAGCAAAAAGTCAATACTGAAAATTCTTTACGCGCAAAATCTACGGCAACAAACCTCTTGCGCGATCCAAGCCGGCAAGGCAAGCTATTGAATTTATTTTCCTTGCAGCGTATCTAAGTGCCTTGCCTTCCGGATCGCTCCGCAGGCCTGCGCACATGGTTCATTGCCTTGTTTTGCAGCGAAAAGAATTTAAGGTCGGTCCCAAAAGCCCACGTCATCAGCTCAGGGGATCGGCCTTATAAAAATTTCATACGTTTTCAAAGTGAGGATTCCAGCCTGGGGCATAGTAAGCAATACAGAAGCATGGGCAGGATTGTGCGGTGGAGCGGCTTGTATTGCGCGGGGAATCCGATCTGTAGAAAACAAGAAATTTTTATTAAGCCTTGATCTTTTGGTATCCCGCATGTGCGGGACCAAAAGTACGATTAAAAGGCAAGCATTCACTTTATTCGATGAAATTGAAATATGGGTGCCCCAACGCACAAAACAGGAGACAGCCTCTTTTTTTCTCTGATTGCTCCCGGAAGAATTCTGCTGTTTTTCACTTTGCCGCTATCTTTGTCGGAATTGTGCAAACATCACTCACTCCCCACCTTTTCATTCTTCAAAGTTGGGCAAGCCCACCTCCTCCTTCGTCAGATTTGCAAGCACCATTCCATCAATCCAATCCTCCATCAATCCATTCCTCCATCATTCCATGAATCCACCACCCCATTCACTTCTACATCCCCAACTCCTCACTGATCCCGCACATGGCATCAAGACTGATCTGGATGAACTCTTCGAGCGTCAAACCTGCCTGTTCACATTCCAATATATGCTCACGATTGACCGAGGCAGCAAAGGCTTTTTCTTTCATCCGTTTCTGAACGGATTTGGCTTTAACACTGGCCAGCTTTTTATCAGGATAAACCAATGCTGTGGCGGTGATCAGCCCTGTGATGGTTTCACCGGCAGCAAGGGTATGGTGAAAAACCGTCGTCCGCTTTTTATCGGTTGCATGTTCGTTGTGCAGCAGGATGGCTTCGATGATTTCCGGATCGATCCCTTTTCCGGATAAAATCCTGGCCGTCTCCTTGCCATGGATTTCGGGTGCTGCATTCACGAATTCAACGTCCAGATCATGAAGCAATCCGGCAAGACCCCATTTGTCCGGATCGTTGCCAAGCCTTTCGGCGAGCGCCCTCATCACCGCTTCTGAGGCATAACAATGCTTTCGCAGGTTGGGATTTTTGATATATGTGTGCAATAGTTCCAGCGCTTCTTTTCGTTGCATGACTTTTTTTTGCAAAAATAATTAAAGGCAGTGGATTTTGTAAGGGTAAAAAAACTACTTTTGACCAGCGTTCAAAATTAATCTGTTTATGCCCACAATTTATTTCGAAGAAGAGCAAAGATTTACACAGGGATGGATTTTTCTGCTCCTTATTGTCCCCGTTACAGTCATCGTTTGGGGGGTAATCCAGCAGGTGATCATGGGAATACAGTTTGGGAACAATCCTGCACCAGACTGGGTATTGATCCTGATTCTTGCATTCATGATGTTATTGGCCGCTTTCCCATTTATTCTGAAATTAAAGACATTGATAAACAAAGAGGGCATCAGCTACCGGTTTTTTCCGTTTCACCGGAGTTTTAAAACCATCACCTGGGATATGGTGGATAAGGTGTATGTCCGGAAATACAGTCCAATCGGTGAGTTTGGAGGTTGGGGATTCAGGTACGGTAAAAATGGTAAGGCGTTGAATACTTCCGGTAACAAAGGATTGCAAATCGAGTTCAGGAATGGAACAAAGCTACTGATTGGAACCCAACGGCCGGATGAGCTTCAGAAAACCCTTTACCAGCTTGGTGTTTCCTCCATTTCAGGGTTTTCAGGCTGAGATGGTATTATACAAGGAGCACTGCGATGCACGTTTTTTTAGCTTCTTTTTACTTTTTAGAGGTATTGACCCTGGAAGTATCGAAATCAATTGATTTTGAATTGAATTGTCGTTTCATTGTTGTTTAATCCTAATATTTTACCACATGATATTTGAATTTACCGAAGAGCAAAAGATGATTCGCCAGGCAGCAGGCGATTTTGCAAAGCGACTTGAGGCCGATGTGATCCACCGTGATACCCATGCAGAATTTCCGACTGAACATGTCAAAGCGCTTTGCGAACTTGGCTTTTTAGGGATGATCACCAAGCCCGAATATGGAGGAGGGGGTATGGACACGATTTCTTACCTGCTTGCTATGGAAGAAATTTCTAAGATAGACTCGTCGGTTGCAGTCATCATGTCGGTACACAATTCGCTGGTGCTGGCAGGCATGGAGAAATTCTGCAATGAAGAACAAAAGCGGAAGTATCTGCCAAAAATGGTCACCGGAGAGCACATCGGCGCCTTCCTGCTGTCGGAACCCGAGGCCGGCTCTGACGCCACTTCACAAAAAACCACCGCTGAAGACAAAGGAGAGTATTACCTGGTGAACGGAACAAAAAACTGGATTACCAATGCAGCTTGTGCTTCTGTTTACATCGTCATCGCACAAACCCATCCCGAGAAGAAACATCATGGCATCAACGCGCTGATTGTCGATGCCAAATCACCCGGCATTTCACTTGGCCAGCACGAGGACAAAATGGGCATGCGCAGCAGCGACACCCATTCGGTGATGTTCACCGATGTGATCGTCCCAAAAGAAAACAGGATAGGGGAGGACGGGTTCGGATTTAAATTTGCCATGCAGGCACTCGAAGGGGGCAGAATAAGCATTGCCGCCCAGGCCACAGGCATTGCGCAGGGTGCTTTCGAAAGGGCGTTGAAATACTCGAAAGAACGAAAAGCATTTGGAAAGTTGATCTCACAACACCAGGCCATTGCGTTTAAATTGGCCGACATGGCGCTCAAGATCGAGAATGCACGCAACCTTTACCTGAAAGCCGGTTGGCTGAAAGACCACGGAAAACCATTTGCTAAAGAAAGCGCTATGGCGAAACTCTACGCAGCCGATATCGCAATGGAAGTGACCACCGAAGCTGTTCAGATCCACGGCGGGTATGGCTATGTGAAAGAATACCATGTTGAACGTCTGATGCGTGAAGCCAAACTTACCCAGATTTACGAGGGCACATCCGAAATACAGAAGATCGTCATCTCGCGGTTGCTGCTTCAGGATTAAAGATTTTTCTTAATTTTACCCAAATATTAGTTTGGTGTGCTGAGGATTTTTCTATGGTTTCTGAAGTCATTATCTCTTGGTGCAACTCTGTGATCCTTTGTGTAACTTTGTGATATAGCTATTGCACAGAGAGCCAACAAGAAGACACGATCCCGTACGTACGGGACACAAAGAAAAAGATGAATATTATGAACGAAAATGAATTATCAAACAAGATTATTGGATGTGCCATTGAAGTACATAAACAATTAGGTCCCGGGTTATTGGAATCTGCATATCAGGAATGTTTGTTTTATGAGATCAAGCAGGCTGGCTTAAAGGTTCAAAAAGAAAAACCTATGCCAATTGTTTATAAAGAAGTTAAGCTTGATCACGGTTATAGGATCGATTTGCTAGTCGAAGAAAAGGTAGTAGTAGAAATAAAAACTGTTGAGGCATTTAGTGATGTGCATACTGCCCAGGTTCTTACTTATTTAAGATTAGGCAATTATAAACTTGGTTTGCTTCTAAATTTTCAGACTACCGTACTTAAAGATGGCATTAAAAGAGTCATAAATTAAGAACAGCACATCTTAATAATATTTAGCCTCATCTCGCATGCTGCTTCAGGATTGATCTTTTTTTCTATTTTTGCCTTTCATTTTTATTCAGCTCATTTTTGTTAAACATAAACTTCAAAACATGAAGATATTAATCTGTATCAGCAACGTGCCTGATACCACAACCAAAATCAAACCTACTGCCGATCAAAAAGCCATCGACCTGGCCAACGTACAGTGGATCATCAATCCATGGGACGAACTGGCACTAACCCGTGCCCTTGAGTTAAAAGAAGCTTCAGGTGGTAAAATTGAAAAAATTACGGTACTCACTGTCGGTGATAAGATAGCCGAACCCACCATCCGCAAGGCACTGGCCATTGGCGCTGATGACGCTATCAGGGTGAATGCAGACCCAAAAGACAATTATTACACTGCCTTCCAGATTGCTGAAGCATTGAAAAACAATCATTACGACATCATCATTTGTGGCATTGAATCATCTGACTACAACGGCTCAGCTTTGGGTGGAATGTTGGCTGAGTTTATGGACATGCCTGGCGTTTCATCGGTGTCAAAGCTTGACATTGAAGGCGATACGGTAAAGGTTAACCGCGAAATCCCCGGAGGATTTGAAGTGGTGGAAGTAGAAACCCCTTTTGTGGCAGTAGTGCAGAAGGGAATCGCTAAAGAACCGCGTATCCCCTCAATGCGTGGTATCATGATGGCACGCAGCAAGCCGCTTACAGTTGTCGAACCGGTCGCCGCAGAACCATTGACAACTTTCACGTCTTACAATACACCAAAGCCCAAAGCTGCATGCAGGATGGTGGATGCCGAACAGGTGGAGGAACTGGTGAGCCTGCTTCACAACGAAGCCAAAATAATTTGATTTGGTAACTTTTAAAACAAGACAACATGAATAAAGTAATCATATTCGCAGAGAATTTTGACGGAAAATTTAAAAAAGCCACTTTTGAAGCTGTTTCTTATGGAGCTGAGATTGCGGGGCAAATGGGTGGAGAAGCTATTGCCATTTCGATCGGCGATGTTGCCGCCGAAGAGCTGGCAATATTAGGTAATTACGGCGCTTCAAAGGTTTTGTCACTAAAAAATGAAGCATTGAAAACCCTTGATGCAAGAGCCTATGCAAGAGCCATTGCACAGGCAGTGGAGAAAGAAGCAGCCAGTGTGCTGATCTTTACCGGGTCCAATGCTTCAAAAGCCATTGCACCGCGCGTTGCCGTCAGACTGAAAGCCGGAATGGTGTTTGGCGCCAATGGCCTTCCCACAAGCCTGAGCCCTTTCACGGTCCCAAAAAAAGTGTTTCACGGGAAAGCCTTCGCTGATGTGGCTTTTAATTCCGACATCAAAGTAATCAGTTTAGCGCAAAACTCTTACGGTGTGATTGAAAATAAAAAGGCAGTTGCAATCGAGCATCTGGATGCTACTTTTGATGCTTCGATCATCAAAACTAAAGTAACCAGTGTGGAGAAGAGCACCGGCAAAATCCTGCTCAACGATGCAGAAGTCATTGTCTCTGGTGGTCGCGGCATGAAAAACCCCGATAACTGGAAACCGCTCGAAGAACTGGCCGACATCCTTGGGGCTGCGCTGGCCTGCTCACGTCCTGTTTCTGACGAAGGATGGAGGTCACACTCGGAACACGTTGGGCAAACCGGTAAAATCGTGGCGCCAAACCTCTACTTTGCATTTGGAATATCCGGCGCTATCCAGCATTTGGCCGGCGTCAGCTCTTCAAAAGTGATTGTAGCGGTGAATACAGATAAAGAGGCGCCGATTTTCTCGGCTGCCGACTACGGTATCATCGGCGATGTGCATGCTGTACTCCCCAGGCTAAATGCCGCATTGAAGAAGTTTAAGGCTGAGAATTAGTGACATTCAGTTTAAAAAAATTCGATGATGATTTTCTCCCCTGGCTGATAAATGATACCTGCCGGGGGATTTTTTTGTGATCGTTTAACGGCATAATCCTTTTATGTTTAACTTCGCAAGGACTTATTTAGCAAAACTATTTTACCTTGAAAAAGCTTACGAAAGGTTATCTCGTCCGGATATTAATTCACCCGCTGCTGGTTGCTTTGCCATTGACAATCATCGCTATCTTCATTTTTTCTGATCATTTCGCCAGGTACAAAGCTGAACGTATTGATGCAAAGGCAGTTTCTTATAAAAATGCTGTTGTTTGTTACGCAGACCTGGATGGAGATGGAAACAGCGACGAGGTCATTTTTTTCGAAAACTCAAAAAGGAAAGCTGCTGCTACAGCCATCCTTGGCAATGGAAAAGTTGTGGATCAATGGAGTATGAATGGGCAGTTCCTCACGATGAAAAGTGGAGAAACTGCTGATATTGATAAAGATGGCAAGGCAGAAATCATCATGCTTTACTTCAGGAATGACTCGGCGTTTCTCAGTGTTTTCAAACCTATGGATTTGCTAAAACCTGACCAGCAGGATATTTTTATTGACACCGCCAATTTTTCAGGATTTCCTGATGATTTTGCCTTTTCTCCGTTTATCCTCAACGATATCAATGGTGATTCTTTTCCTGAGATACTTTTTGCCATATCAGCAGGATTCGGCCTGTATCCAAGAAATCTTTACGCTTACGATGTTCAACATGATACTGTTTATCGGTCGCCTTACCTGGCAGTCCAGATTTCATTAACGGATAACCCTATTGTTGATGATCTTGATAATGATGGACAGATAGAAATTTTGGTTAATCACTTTGCTCCGGGGAATATGAAATCAACAGATCATGTGCCGGTTCATGACAATTCCTCGTGGATATTAATCCTCGATCATAACCTTCAATTCTGGATCCCGCCTGTCGAGTTCAAAGCCACTCCTTCTACAATCAATCATCAAATTATTAGTGTGAATGGAGAAAAGAAAGTATTGTTCCTGTTCAGCAACAATTCCAACATAGGAGAGCCCTCGACTATAGCGCTCTTTGACCCAATCGAAAGACAAGTAACCGGTAAGCTTTTTCTGGACAACATTACTCCCAAACAGTTTCTCCAGGCAAAATCAACGGATCAATCACTGGCCTTTGCGGATAACACTGGTAAAATCTATAGCGTTGATGCCGATCTCCAGATTGCATCTTCAGGCGCCCTCAGCAATTTTGTCGTAAAAAGTTCGGTCAGGGAAATGGACCTAGACGGATGCGGACAAAAAGAGATGTTGAT
Source organism: Bacteroidales bacterium (assembly GCA_014860585.1). Lineage (NCBI taxonomy): Bacteria > Pseudomonadati > Bacteroidota > Bacteroidia > Bacteroidales > Bacteroidales bacterium. The sequence goes on from JACZJL010000046.1 coordinate 40,918, forward strand.
GATCGATAGAGACTACCTTGGTGTGTATGTTTTTCGTAACGATAATAGTACTCCGGTTCATTTATCAATTACCGATGAACCTTTTCAGAAACTTAATAAAATAATGGTTTTGCTCAAAGATGGCATGCACGAAGGGTTTGCGTTGCACGTTAACGACTTTGTCTATCATTATTCATATACCAAAAACTCCTTGTATTTTCTGCAATGGCCTTTTTATTTTTTTATATTTTTCTTCCTTGCAGGTATTTATGATCTGATAATGAAGTTTTACACCAAACAGCTCCGGAAAATTTATCAAAAAGACCAACAAATCGCTGAATTAAAGCTAAAAGGTATCCGAAATCAACTTGACCCTCATTTTACCTTTAATGCCATCAATGCAGTATCTTCGGCACTTTACAATGAAGGCAACAAAACTGCCTATACTTATTTTACGAAATTCGCGAAACTGATCAGGTCTTCATTGCTCTATTCTGATCGAGTTACACGTTTGTTAAAAGATGAGCTGGACTATACTGTGCAATACCTTGAAATTGAAAAATTCAGGTTTGGTGACAAGTTTGACTATGAATTGTTGGTTGATGAAGATGTAGTGCTCACCACAGAGGTTCCGAGAACAATCATTCAAGCTTATGCTGAATCTGCAGTTTCGAACGGATTAATGCACAGAGATGTTGGGGGAATGCTGACAATTACTGTAAAAGAGCAGAACAACTATCTCGAAATACGAGTAATTGATAACGGTTGCGGTATGGAGAAATCTAAGCAGTTTAACAAGGATAAGGCCTTCAAAACAATCAAGATAATGGATGAATTTATCGGGTTAATCAATGATATGAACATCACTAAAATAGATGTCGAGACGTCTGATTTGAAAAAAAATGATGCTGTCGCAGGCACTCAATCGCTGATAAAAATCCCACTTAATCTCCGTTACCGGTTGTCCTGATGTTGGCGTTGAATAGACAGGAAATATACTAAATTCTAAGTGTAAATCTTGGCCTCTGTTTCTCCTGACAATACCCTCATTCCATTAAATGCCAGTGCTTTCATCTCGTCTTCACCGGGATAAACATGAACTGGGGCAATCCTGTGCACCCGTTCAATAATCTGATTTACGAACCATTTTGAATGGGCTACACCACCGGTGATGAGAATGCCATCCACCTGGCCTTTTAAGACCACACTCATAGCACCAATATCTTTAGCCACCTGGTAAGCCATGGCTTCATAAATCAACCCTGCTTTTTGATCGCCCTGAGCCATCATTTGCTCAACATCGTAAGCACTGTTGGTTCCTAAGTACCCGACAAGTCCTCCTTCACCCTTGATCATTTTCATGATTTCTTTCTGCGTGTATTTACCGGAAAAACACAGTCGCACGAGGTCGCCAATCGGTAAGGTTCCTGATCGCTCTGGAGAAAAAGGACCTTCTCCGTCGAGGCCATTGTTAACATCAACCACCCTGCCCATCTTATGCGCGCCAACAGTGATTCCACCACCTAGATGTGCCACAATGAGGTTCATTTCCTCATACTTACGCATCACTGCTTTGGCATGTGAACGGGCAACGGCTTTTTGATTTAGTGCGTGGAAAATAGATTTCCGGACAAAATTGGGATTACCGCTGATTCGGGCAATGTCGTCGAGTTCATCCACAACCACCGGATTGGCAATATATGCGTTTACTCCTTTCAGCTGTTGGGCAAAGGCATCGGCAATGAGTCCGCCAAGATTAGAGGCATGCTCACCCATGGGGCTGTTGCGCAAATCCTCCTTCATGCGCTCATTAACGAGATAAACGCCGGACTCTATGGGTTTAAGCAATCCGCCACGACCAACAATTGCTTTTACAATTTCCTCGGGTACGTTGGCATTGTTGAGTTGTCCGGCAATGATGTCTTTTCGGTACTGGAACTGGTCGGTGATTTTTTCAAACCTGGAGAGTTCCTGTGGATCATGTTGAATGTTCTTCAAAAAAATTGGATTCAGGTTCACAAACACCCCTATTTTTGTGGATGTTGAACCCGGATTGATCGCTAAAATTCCAATTTCATCCATTCAACTTTTACTTTTTATTCTTCACGGAAACAATAAGATTAATGACATTTTGCCGAATACATGCTGATCATCCTTTTGTAAGGTTGACCGTTTTTCTTTACTTCACCTGATGGCTCGTGGTCAATACCCTATACAAACTATCCAATATTGGCTGCAAGTGCAATCGAAAGGAATTTGCTCTTATCGCTGTCACTGCGGGAGGTCAGTACTATCGGGGCTTTTGCACCCATGATCACAGCACCGGCTACAGCGCCGCCAAGGAAATTCAGGGTCTTGTAAAGTATGTTGGCTCCGTCAATGTTGGGCGCCATAATGATATCTGTATCTCCGGCTACTTCGCTGGTAATATTTTTCAGCTCGGCAGATTTTTTTGAGATGGCATTGTCAATGGCCAGCGGACCATCAATTACGCACCCGGTAATCTGTTTGCGGTAGTTCATCATCGAAATGGTAGCGGCGTGCATTGTTGCCTCCATCCTTGGGTTTACTGTTTCAACCGACCCAACAATGGCAACTTTTGGTGTATGGACACCCAGTTTATGAAATACCTCAATGGCATTTAAAATGATCGCAATTTTTGTTTCCAGGTCAGGATTTACGTTCATTGCGGCATCGGTAACCCCGAGCAATTTGTGATAGTATGGCGATTCAAACACTGCCACATGACTCAGTGTGTCTCCTTTGCGAAGCCCCAATTCTTTGTCCAGTACAGCTTTCATCATGGTTCCCGTTCCAACTGCACCTTTCATCAGGATTTCAGCTTTTCCATCGCGGATCAGCTCAACTGCCTTCCGCGAAGCCAGGTATTTGTCCTCCTCGTGGTAGCTTTCATATCCGCTGATATCGAAATTTATGTTTTTTGCTATGATGTTAATGTTCAGCATATTGCCGACTAAAATTGGCTCAATAATGCCGTGGTTTACAGCATTTTTCACGGCCAGCAAAGCATCTTCATCACCAGCTGCAGCTACCACCAGTTTTCTTGTTCTTTTTTGTTTTGCTGCTTCCACCAGATCAATCAAATGTCGGATCATTGTTTAAATTTTTAAGAAAATAAATCTTGTTTGTTATTCAATTAACAGGCTGCAAAAATAATTATTTAAGCAGGACTGGCACTAATAACCTGAGAGTTTGTAAGAAAATATTTTGAGACTATTCCGAGTAGAAGTCGATCATTTGCTGGATGGCCTTATTACAAGGAGCGCAAAAGACATTTCCTTTAAAGGTATGCATCAGGCAGTCTATCGAAGGGCGATAAATACCTTTTGCAGCATATCCGCCTCCCTCATACACACCTGTAACGTTCATATATTCTTCAATTGCAGGAGTTGGGATGGGTGTTCCGGGGTCAATCATGTGTTTCCATTTACTGTCGAAGTCAACAAGGGTAGTGATGTTTGGTTCCCAGGGTTCTACATCGAGTGGGTAAAAGTCGCTGTATGCCACTTCACTGTCGTAATATTCATCGCCGAGCCCTGCAAAGCCATGTCCGAGCTCGTGAATAAAGATTTTTGCTGCCTGGCTGTTGCTGTTCACTGAAAGTGAATAATAGTTATAAATAGCGCCACCTCCATATTTTTCATGATTTACCAGGATGTAAATCTGGTCGTAGGGGGCGTTGGCAGCCATATCTCGAACACTTTTATTATCCGGAGTCATACAATACCGCTCACTGTCGAATGTATAAAAACTTGCATTGAGTAAAGTTTTGCGCCAGATCGTATCAGCCGGAATGTCGCAACCGGACTCCGGTGAAGGAGCCGATACACCGCGAATATTAAATTTGTTACTGTTTTCTGAGTAAGGCTCAAAACTAAAAAGATGCGCGGCAAAATCAAAGCAATCTTTTTTAAACAGATCCATTTCATCTTTTGTGTAGCCTTCGGGTAAAATCAGAACATCCACCATTTTTGCCGGATCGCCCGAAATGTGCACGTCAAATGAGGGATATTCAAGCCTGCGCTCTTTCCTGATGAAATAGCTGTCTATATCCACATTGTAAACAAACCGCTTCTCAAACTCACCTTTGGAATCCCGGCCGAAAAAATCAACCCTTACATCTTGTTTCGGAAAGGGGAAAACAACGGTCTCAGTAAAGGACTTCGTGGTTTTTTTTGCTTCTTCAGTGGTTTGCCATTCGCTGAAAAGTGAACCATACCCTCTGGAGTAGATCACCGAATCCGTCGCTAAATCAACCACTTCAAAAAAGTACTCACCATACTTTAGTGTATCAATCAGGTTTACCTTTGAGCCTCCCCAGTATGGCTCTTCGAGCAGCTCATCAAAATAATAGTCATCTGTTTCATGATTGCCGGCATGAACATAGTCAATCCGTAAGGTGCGGTCATGAAAGAAGCGGTCGAATTGAGCAGAGAGAGAATTCCAAATGAAAATGAAAACCAGCAAGGAAAAGATTTTTTTATTGTTCATATTTTTAGATTTGGATTTTTTAAATTTTGAATTTTTAGCCTTCTTTATTCATAAACTTAGTGAATCTTTGTGTCTTTGAGCCTTTGTGGCAACTTTTTCTTTTTGCCACTCACAAAGTGATGCCTGTGGCACAAGACACCAAGACTCTAAGAATCAAAAAATTAAAGAATTTCATAAATTTTCCAGGTTAGATCAGGTGCTTTAATTTGCTGCAAAAGTAAGCAGGAAAATTTTAGGAGGGATTTAATTTACGGTATTTTTCAAACGAAAAAACCAGGAAGAAAGCCTTTACTATTTATTTGGCTAATTCCCTGGTTTTATTGACGTTGTGGAGATGCCGGGAGTCGAACCCGGGTCCAAACAAGCAGCACTAATGCTTTCTACATGTTTAGTTCTTCATTGATTTTT
>JACZJL010000047.1 GCA_014860585.1 Bacteroidales bacterium
ATGCCATAGTCCATTTTCACCTGGTCATGTTCGATGAGCAAAGCATCGAGTTCCGATTGCAGGTCGGAACGGATTTGTTCTTTTTCGGCAACCAGTGCATTAATTTCTGATTTCTTTCCAAAATAGAGCACGCCAACGATAATGAGTAACAACAAAAGGATGATTACAGCAATCAGATAGACGAGTTTTTGTTGGTCCCTGCTTTTTCTTTCTTCGGTCATAAAACGGTTGATTTAATCAGTGTATTTATTCTAAAATGCTTAAAAACAATAGTTTATTGTATTAAGCAGCAAAATTAGTTACTATTCGATGATTTGATGGTCGTAATGATAAAAAATTGCCGGAAACACCTTCAGGAGGGATTTCCGGCTAAATGTTTTAGTTTTAAAAGCTAATTAATGTCCCGAGCCGATCACCTTAAATTGATCACCGGTTTCCTTCACAATTCTTTCAAGCCATTCCACGGGATATCCGGGTTGTTCCACTTTAGGATTTAACTGGCCTGGAACCGGGGTTTTGATGTTCCCATCCATGTACCTCATAAACAGGTAGCGGTAAAAATGTTTCCATTCATCAGTCACCTGGTCGCCAAGACGTGTTGAGTAATCAGTCAGAAAACTTACTGCTTGTTCCGGGCTGGATTTATATAATTCGAGGGCTTTGGCATCTATTGCAGGTGTTTGCTTAACAAACTCCTGCTCGTAAGTATGAATTTTGTTGATCACTTCAGGATAAATCGTGTTCCAGCGTGTATAAGCAAAATTGGTTACCTGGTTGAAGACCCAGAATGCAGCGTCATCCGACCAGCGCATCATGGCGCCATGTCCACGCTCCATCGAATAAGGCGCATGTTTGATGCTACAATACATTGGCATGTAAACACTGCAGGTAGCGTCATCAACACCAAACCAGATGATACCACCAATTGGGTTTGGCAGCCAGCTGCGCATCTGGGCGATAAAAGAAAACCCTGTCTGCTGGGTTGCAGTAACTCTTTCGTGGCAATAAGTTACATCGCCAACCTTCCATGTCAGCGGTCGCCATCTGATTGGAACGCCATAAGGACCTGCACCGAGGTCTTTGCTCATATCAAGTTCTGTTCCCTGCAGATGGTCTCGCATGAACTCAAACATATCCTGCACGCCAACTTTTTTCTCCGGTTTAATCCAGAGAGGCATCCTGTTGGTTGCGTATTGATCCACATTGTCATCGCCATTTGGGAGGGATCTGCCATGCTCGATGTTCCCTTTTACATAATCAAAATATTGATCCATTCCGGCAGTTACCCGGTTGAACATTGTCCAAACCCTCATTTCGCAGAAACGTGCGCCGCCAAATTCAACCGGGGCATAGGTATCAGAAAAACTGAAGTTTTTATCTTGTCCTTTAAAATACCCTTTTTCACGGGCGAAAGAGATGACGTCATCAGCATAAATAGTTTCTATTTTGTTGTCTTTGAGGAATTTGTCAAAGTTCTTGCTGGTAACAGAAACTTTATTATCGGCGAGAGGGAAGGTAGTGATACGTGCCTGGTTGGCGTGTCCGGAGACGTAGCCATCAGGGATCATTCGGGCAACCCAAACGGCGCCTTTGTTTCCATTGCCTTTACCGATCATTTCGAGAATCCACACTTCATTGGGGTCGGCAATAGAAAAGGATTCGCCGGAACTGTAATAGCCATAGGTTGAAGTAAGCTCATGAAAAATCTTAATGGCTTCACGGGCAGTTCTAGCACGTTGAAGGGTGATATAAATCAGGCTGCCATAGTCAACGATGGCGCCTTCCTGGCTTCCTAGTTCTTCGCGGCCACCATAGGTAGTTTCACCAATGGCTACCTGGTGTTCATTAATATTTCCCACAACATTGTAAGTTTGGATAGCCTGAAGAATCTGTCCAAGAAATTTACCCGTATCCCATTCATAAACATCCATCATCGTGCCTTCGGGCCAGGTGCCTGCAGACCAGTGATACAACTCACCGTAAAGTACATGAGAGTCGGCTGAGTAGGAGATCATCGTGGAGCCGTCAATGGAGGCTCCTTTGGTTATCAGATAGTTGGTACATGCGCTGGCTGTATGATTGGCTGCCAACACAAAGATCACGAGTGTGAAAACCGATAAAAAAAGTTTTTTCATTGTAAAAGTTTTTGTTGTTATTAGTTGATTATCAAATGTGTTTAACCTGTTTTTCGGGTAAAATAAAACCGGGATTTCTCTCGGTTTTTGTCAAAAAACTCCTTTTTTCAAATCGTATCTTCAAGAAAACCACAAAAATACAAAAAGAATTGAAAATGAAAATACATCACACTTTGCAAAGAAGCGGATACCGCATGCAAACATAAAATTACTTTTGCGCCATGAATGCGGAAAACACCTATAAAGCACACTTTTCGCTTGCACTGGCCACGATGATCTTTGGCGCCAATTACTGGATTGCCAAAGGATTAATGCCCGATTTTGTCAGCCCTCAACAACTGGTATTGCTGAGGGTAGTCGGCGCCTGTTTTCTCTATTGGGCTCTGGGCTTAGCGGGCCCCGGGGAGCGTGTAAAGAAAAATGATCTGATCCGGATGGCTCTGGCTGCGCTTTTTGGTATCACCCTGAATCAGTTATTGTTTTTTATCGGGCTCAATCTTTCAACACCTGTGGATGTGGCTATTATCCATGTTTCCAACCCAATATTTGTCCTGATCATTGCCGCTCTGATGATCAAAGAGCGAATTTCGACATTCAAAGTTGCAGGAATACTGCTTGGTGCAGGCGGTGCAGTAGTATTGATCACTTATCGCGGAGACTTGTCATTTAATTCAGACACCTTTACCGGGAACCTTATGGCGGTACTTAACACGCTGGCATACGCTATTTACCTTGTAATTATTAAGCCTTTGATGAACAAGTACAAATCGGTGACCATAATGAAATGGGTTTTTGTTTTTGGTAGTTTGTTCACAATTCCAGTCACAATCAATTCGGCAATCGGAATAAGTTTCGACGGATTCACTTCATACACCTGGTTTTCGTTGCTTTTTGTCATCGTGGCTACCACATTTTTTGCCTATCTGTTCACGATTTATGCTTTAAAATTTGTCGAGGCCAGTGTGGTGAGTTATTATATTTACCTGCAACCGATCATCGCCACCCTGATTTCGTTTTGGCTCGGTATCCAATTGCTTACCTGGCAGCATGGGCTGGCTGCTGCGATGATTTTTACCGGAGTTTATCTGGTTTCAAAAAAAATCAGGATTAAACCCAATATTGAATCAAATTTTCACTAATGGTCAAAGTGTTTAGGATTTTTTGCACTTTTGCCTGTGCATATTAATTGGAATATGGATGATGATTTACAAAAAATGGTTGTTGCTGCTGTGTCTCGCAATGATTACCAGAGCAGGGTTTTCTCAAACTGAAGTGGATGAACGGGCGATGATCCGCTTTGATAAAGGATTGGGTTTTAATGCTCCCGATTCAGTTTTCGGGTTGAATCTTCGGTTTAGGATGCAGAACAGGGCAGGATTTCAAACAGTATCAACCGATGATCTGTCAGTTGATCTTGTCGAAGCACGCGTGCGGCGTTTGCGATTAAGGCTGGATGGTTACATTAAAAACCAAAAACTGAATTACTATATTCAGCTTTCATTCTCACGCTCTGATCAGGACTGGGATGGGTCGCATGTGCCAAATGTGATCCGTGACGCCATGGTGTATTACCATTTTACGCCGAAATTCTACATCGGATTTGGCCAGGGGAAACTACCGGGAAACCGACAAAGAATTAACTCTTCAGGGCAACTTCAATTTGCTGATCGCTCGATGGTCAATGCAGAGTTCAATATCGACCGCGATTTTGGAATGATGTTCTATTACTCTGATCTTTTCGCAGGGGTGGACTATAACCTTAAAGCCGCAATTTCAAGTGGTGAAGGACGAAATGCTCTGGCTTCTGACGACGGACTTGCCTACACCGGGCGCGTTGAACTGATGCCCTTAGGCAGATTTCTCAATGATGGCGATTTTTCAGAAGGTGACCTGGAATTTGAACCCACTCCAAAACTGTCCGTAGCGGCCGGTTACAGTTACAACGACAAAGCGATCCGGCGTGCAGGTCAGCGGGGAAGTAATCTTTATGAACAACGTGATTTGAAAAATTTCTATGGCGATATTCTCTTTAAATATTCAGGTTGGGCGTGGTATGGAGAATACATGCAGCGAACGGTTGACGACCCCTTTACCTATAGTGGCGAGGACATGATTTATGTTTATTCAGGTAATGGGGTAAACACGCAACTTAGCTTTTGTTTTCAGAATTTTTGGGAAATCGCCGGTAGATATTCAATCGTTAATCCTTCTGAAGAAATTTCCCAACACAACTCTACCATCAGCGATTACACCATTGGTGTGACAAAATATCTTTATCGACACAAAGTTAAACTACAGGCCAACTCGAGCCTTATCAAACAAAATGCTATCAGTGGTATTAGCGGTGAAAAAAAATATTTCAATGTGCTATTCCAGGTGGAGCTGGGGATTTAAAGGCGAAGGACAGAGCGTATGAGAGGTTGGACGTTGGGCGTTAGACGTTGGGACTCACATCCTGGCAGGGTTTTTTAGGCCCGGTGGTGTTTAAAACTATTAGAATATCGTCCGGGGAGCTCGAGCAAAGGAGAAAAACACAGTAAATTTAAACCTTGATAAATTTCATAAGACTTGTCAGGGCTGTAAAAATAATTCAACCTGCAAAATCATCGGTGCTGTTGCAAATGTTTCAGCGAGCACTGAACAAAGGGTAAGTTTCTTGAACAATTAATTGAAAAAGGGTGTTTTAAATTCGTCATACAAAAAAAATGGAACTGTTCATTCCTATCATCGTAATCTTTGGAGCAGCGCTTTTAGCCCCATTTCTTGAAAAATGGCTGAAAGGAACCGTTGGCTGGGTGCTGGCCATTTTCCCACTTGCTTCTTTTTTTCATTATCTCACTTTGTCGCTCATCATAGGCGGTGGCGAAACTATAACGACTCAAGCCTCCTGGATCCCGGCACTTGGCATTCACTTCACTTTTTATCTTGACGGGTTGAGCCTGTTGTTCATTTTGCTGATTACCGGGATTGGCTCTCTGGTGTTGGTCTATTCAGGTTATTACATGAAACATTACGGGCTATCCGACAGGTTTTACATGTATCTGATGGTTTTCATGGGGGCAATGATGGGGCTTGTTCTGACAGGTAACTTAGTAACGATGTTCTTGTTTTGGGAACTTACAAGTGTTAGTTCATTCATGCTTATCGGGTTTTTCCATGAAAAAGATGAGTCGCGGTTTGCATCACAGCAAGCCCTGCTGATTACTACTCTCGGGGGTCTGGCTCTCCTTTCCGGAATTGTTTTGATCAACCAGGTTACCGGAACTTTCGAGATTACAAATTTGTTGAATAATCCCGAAATCATCAGGGATAATCCTTTATATCTGGCCATTTTGCTGCTGATCGCTGCGGGAGCTTTCACCAAATCGGCTCAGTTTCCGTTTCATTTCTGGCTGCCCGGTGCAATGGCCGGTCCGTCGCCGGTGAGCGCGTTCCTGCATTCAGCAACAATGGTCAAAGCGGGTGTATATCTGCTCATGCGACTTAGTCCGGTACTTGGAGGTACACCTGAGTGGAAGTTATTGCTTACAGTTGCCGGAGTTACCACGATGTTCGTTGGCGCCTATCTTGCCCTCACCCAAACCGACCTGAAACGAATACTCGCTTACACTACCATTAGCGCTCTTGGAACTTTAATCCTTCTAACCGGGATAAACACAGTGGAATCAATTAAAGCTGCCATTATCTTTCTTGTTGTCCACTCACTTTACAAAGGGTCTCTTTTCATGGTGGCCGGTTCGATTGATAAAAAAGCTGGAACCCGGGATTTAAATCAGCTTGGCGGGTTAAGCAAAACAATGCCTTTCACCACAGCCGTTGCTTTGGTTGCCCTTTTTTCGATGGCAGGACTTCCTCCGTTTATTGGTTTCATTGGTAAAGAACTGATTTATGAAGCCAAGGATGCTATCCCGGATGCAGCCAACTTCCTGCTTATCATGGGAATTTTATCCAATGCGCTGTTAGTTGCCATTTCAGGAATTTTTGCCTGGAGAGTGTTTTTTGGTAAAGCTGGTTCAATGCCATTGCAACCTAAAGAAACGCCTGTCAATCTCTGGCTTGGTCCTGCAGTCCTGGCAGTTTTCAGTCTGGTGTTGGCTATTTTTCCAAACTTTTTTGCAAACAATATTGCCGGGCCTGCCGTACGGGCTATTATGGCCGAAGACGTTGACCTGAAACTTTCGCTTTGGCATGGATTCAATATGGTATTGCTTTACAGTTTGATTACTGTGATCGCCGGAGTTTTGTTGTTCATTTTTAGCGCCAGGATTGTTCCTGTACTCATCCGGTTAAATTCAATTATCATCCGGTTTCGGTTCACTGAAGTTTACGGGAGTTTTATCTATTCTTTTCTCAGTTTTACAAAGAAAAAAACACGAATAGTGCAGAGCGGTAAACAAAGGTTATATCTGATAGTCATTTTCCTGGCCTCCTCCTTGCTGGTTTGGTTCATGATCCTTAAGTCAGAATTCTGGCTGCTCGATTATGATTTCGAGCCACTCTCCTACTATGGGGTTGGGGTTTTTGCAATAATGGTTGCTGCAACTATTATTACAGTGTTTACCAGATCAAGGATAACAGCCATTATTTCTATGGGAGTGGTGGGTTTTGGTGTTGCCCTTGTTTTCCTGTTTTACAGCGCTCCCGACCTTGCAATCACTCAAATTCTTGTGGATACGCTGATCGTGATTCTTTTTGTGATGGTAATTTATCATCTGCCAAAATTCAAAGTTTTCAGCAATAAATCTGCCCGTATCAGGGATGGCGTTATTGCTTTAGTTTTTGGCGGGTTTATGACAGGCCTTGCGCTTATGTCAAACCAAATGAATCTTTTTCCCACCATTTCCTCCTATTTTAACGAAAATAGCCTGACAATAGCAAAAGGCCGAAATGTAGTGAATGTGATCCTTGTTGATTTTCGGGCATTTGATACCCTTGGTGAAATCACTGTGCTTGCCATTGCTGCAATTGCTGTTTATTCTTTAATTTCGATGAAGTTTAAAGATAAGAAAGGAGTCAGCCAGAAATGAGTTCACAAATTTTACAAATGGCAGCCCGCTACCTGAAGCCCATGCTTCTGATCCTGTCATTGTATGTTTTATACCGGGGGCACAATGTTCCGGGAGGAGGTTTTATTGGTGGCCTGATGGCTGCTTCGGGTTATATCCTTTACATGATGGCATTTGGTGCAAAAGCAACCGTTGAACAGATGTGGATTAAACCCTTTGCCCTGATGGCATTGGGATTAACGGTAGCATTGACAAGTGGTTTTTTTGGCCCATTGATCGGTGAATTGTTCATGGCAGGACAATGGATTTCGGTATTGGGTGTAAAACTTGGAACACCAACACTTTTTGATGTTGGAGTTTATCTCACTGTCATTGCTGTAATACTGGTAATTATGATAGCTATTTTTGAAAATCTTGAAACATGGAACTGATATTTTCGATCGTCATTGGAATAATGTATGCAGCAGGCGTTTACCTGCTGTTGCGGCGAAGTATCGTGAAACTGATACTTGGGATTATTTTCCTTGGAAACGCAACAAATCTGCTGATTCTGCTGGCTGGAGGTCTTACTTCCGGCGCCCCGGCGTTTATCGAAAAGGGATCAGGCATGGTTTCCGGCAGGGTAGCCGATCCCCTTCCGCAAGCGCTAATTCTTACTGCTATTGTGATCGGATTTGGGATCACTGCTTTTGCATTGGCGTTGATGTACCGATTTTATCAAATAAGCGGCACCGATGATATTGACCAAGTAACTGAGGATTAACATATGATTTCATTGATTCTGTTACCTGTACTTATCCCTTTTGCAACGTTCATTTTGTTGCTGTTCTTCCGTCGTGCGGTGGCGATCAATCAGTTTTTTGCCATTTTGGGCGCTTTGGTGCAACTGGTGGTCAGCCTCCTTATTCTGTTCAGGGTCTCTGATCAAGGTATCCTTGTAACACAACTGGGCAACTGGCCTGCCCCCTACGGGATCACTGTGGTGGCCGATCTTTTCAGCGCCATAATGCTGGTCATGTCAGGGTTGATTGGGCTAAGCATCAGTATTTATTCTGTTTCAGGGTTGAATAAAAATTATCATAAGGGAAGTTTTTATCCTTTGATGTCTGTGCTGTTAATGGGAGTCAATGGCGCCTTCCTCACGGGGGACGTCTTTAATCTTTATGTCTGGTTCGAGGTATTGATTATTGCTTCCTTTGCCCTGCTTACCCTCGGAGGGTCCAAGGCTCAGATGTACGGCGGATTGAAATACATGACCATCAACCTGATCTCTTCTATGATTTTCCTTGCTGCAATAGGATTGCTTTACGGAAAGACGGGAACGCTGAATATTGCAGACCTGGCTTTAAGAATGCGTGAAACCGAATCATCCGGAATGATTGCAACAACAGGCATGTTGTTTTTCATTGCTTTCGGGATCAAAGCTGCACTTTTCCCCTTCTTTTTCTGGCTTCCGGCATCCTACCACACACCTCCGGTCACCATTACAGCGCTATTTTCGGGTTTGATGACCAAAGTTGGAATTTACGCCATGATCAGATTTTTCACCATGATATTTGTGCAGGATCAGCAACTGTGGCAGCATCTTTTACTTACTATCGGCGGGTTGACTATGGTAATCGGTGTACTGACTGCTGCCTCTCAGTACGACATCAGGAGGATATTGTCATTTCACATCATCAGTCAGATTGGATACATGGTAGTTGGGCTTGGACTGTTCACAGTTTCCGGCGTGGCCGGAGCTATTTATTTCCTTGCTCATAATATCATCACAAAAACAAATACATTCCTGGTGGCCGGAATTGTGAACCACATCAAAGGGAGTTTTGATCTGAAAGCCATTGGCGGGCTGTATCGAAGCCACCCCTTCATCGCTTTATTTATGTTTATTCCCATGGCCGGATTGGCTGGTGTGCCGCCTTTATCAGGGTTTTTTGGAAAATTACTCCTCATCATTGCCGGATTTGAAGCACATCAATGGCTCATCACGGGAGTAGCTGTGTTAGTTAGTCTTTTTACGATGTTTTCGATGATTAAAATCTGGAATGAAGGCTTTTGGAAAAAACAACCGGTAACCGCTGCTGTCAACAATAAAGAAAAGGTTCCCTATACCATGCTTCTTCCGGTTATTGTGCTTGCTCTGCTGACCATCATTCTGGGTGTGGCTGCCGAACCGTTCATTAATCTAAGTACCAGGGCTGCTGATCAGTTGATCAATCCCGCCGAATATATACAGGCTGTTTTAAGGAGATCATCATGAAATACTTAATCAAAATATTGTTAAAAAGTTATCTGGTCATCAGATTTGTTGCTTACTACATTATTGAGATGATCAAAGCTAACTTGCTGATTGCTGCCGATATTCTTTCTGTGAATCCAAAAATGACACCGGGCATTGTCAGGATAAAACTTGACGTGACCTCTGACCAGGAAATTCTGAGTCTTTTCAATCTGCTGTCGATGACTCCCGGCTCGCTAAGTATTGATGTTTCAGATGACAAAAAGTGCATTTATGTTCATGGTTGGAACATTGATGATGTGGAAAAGTTCAAACAAGAAATAAAGACCAACCTTGAAAAAAGGGTATTGGAGATTTTCAGATGAAAACTATGGAATTTAGCATAATTGATTTTGCTGCATTGGTGGCATTTGGGATGCTCATCCTTTCGATGGCTATCACTTTCTGGCGATTGGTAAAAGGCCCTACATTACCCGACAGGGTTGTAGCACTTGATCTGTTTGCCAATCTTACGATCGGTATGATTTTTACCCTTGTTTTTTACACCAGACAAACAATCTATCTTGATGTGGCTGTTTTTATTGCCCTTATTGTTTTTATGGGCAATGTGGCCGTTTCACGATTTTTAAAGCGGAGGTTTCATGATAAGTGAATGGATTGCGGGAATATTGCTTGTTTCAGGCGCCTTTTTTATGCTGATCGCCTCCATTGGTATGGTTAGGCTTAATGATCTTTATATGCGCATGCATGCCTCCACCAAAGCACCGTCATTAGGGATTTTTCTGATGGTCATGTCTATCATCGTTTATTTTTTCAAATTCTGGACTTCGTTTGAAGGGTTGATAATCCTGTTTTTTGTTTTTCTTACCACACCAGTTGGTTCACATATGATCTCAAGTGTTGCACATTCGATGGGTGTGAAAAAGGATGAAAATACAATTGTTGATGAAATGGAAGAAGAATCTTCTTTAAAAAAAGAAATCGGTTCGTTTGGAAAGAAATCGGGAAAATTTTGATTCCCGGACTAAAGGTTTGAAACCAGCTTAAATCCTATTCCATGAACGTTGATGAGTTCAACGTTTTTGTCATCTTTCAGAAACTTGCGAAGCTTGGTAATATAAACATCCATACTCCTCGCATTGAAATAACTGTCGTCGCTCCAAATCTCCTTAAGGGCATAACTTCTGTCGAGCACCTGGTTTAGGTTCAGGGATAGTAATCTGAGTAATGCCGATTCCTTAGAGGTGAGTTTTTGATCTTTATCCTTATAGCTGAGCATCTGCCTGTTGAAATCGAAAATATATTCGCCGACTTTGAAAATATTATTCCCAATCTCCCCGCCCCTGCGTTCACGTGCCCGGCGCAAAATGGCCTGCATCCTGACAAGTAATTCCTCCATGCTGAATGGTTTGGTGAGATAATCATCGGCGCCCAGGGAAAAACCCTTGAGCTTGTCTTCCTGCATTGATTTGGCAGTTAAAAAGAGTACAGGAATGGTTTTGTCTTTTTCTCTGATCTCTTTCACCAGAGTAAAGCCATCTTTGATGGGCATCATCACATCCACAATACAAAAACTGAAATAGCCTTTATCAAATGCATTGATTGCTTCCTGACCATTAACTGAAAGTGTTGTTTCATAACCTTTTACATCCAGATAGGATTTCAATACACTTCCGAGATTCTTGTCATCTTCGGCAAGTAGTACTTTAACTTTTTGAATTCCTTTATCCATGGAGATGATCTTTTTAATTAATTTTCAGAGCGTAAAATTAACAGATTTTTAGACAAAGAAAATAAATTTTTAAATTTCAGTCTTTTTTGTCTTCCCCGTAAACGGTAAAAACAGGCTGAATGTGGATCCTGATTTCAACTCGCTCACAACTGTTACTTTTCCTCCGTGGCGCTCAACAATATTTTTCACATAACTAAGCCCAAGGCCAAAACCTTTAACGTCATGGATATTGCCGGTAGGAACCCGGTAAAGTTTATCAAATATTTTTTTCTGGTTTTCCTTGCTGATTCCGATCCCGTTATCACTTATAGATACTATAACCCCTTCTGGATAGTTGCTTGTTGAAACCTTGATGAGCGGCTTACGGGGAGTGTATTTCGCGGCATTGTCAATAAGGTTTGAAAGGACATTTGAAAGATGCCATTTATCAACAAAAACGAACGGACGCTCGGCCTTGAAGTTTTTGGTAATTTTCCCGTCTTTCACTTCTACCTGAATGCCAATGATATGAATCACGTGATCAATGATATCATGAATATTAACCTTTTCGCGCTTCAATCTGAAATCCTCTTTTTCGATGATGGCATTTTGTAAAATTTTTTCGGCAATCCCCCCAAGTCGCTGATTTTCATCACTGATCACTTTGATGTAACTATCGGCGAGCGGTTCATTTTTCTTCACGTCCACATCATTTAATGCTTCACATGCCAGCGAAATGGTGGAGATTGGGGTTTTGATTTCGTGCGTCATGTTGTTGATGAAGTCGGTTTTCATCTCCGACAGGCGGTTTTGCCAGACAATGATTTTGATTACATAAACAAAGAGCATCATGATGATGATAATAAGGATAAGTGAAATCAGTATCATACTGGCTGTTTGTTTAATTAAAAAACGAGTTTTGTAAGGAAAGTAAATCATCAGGTAATCGGGATTCTCGTGCAATTCGCCCGGGTAAAGGGTGTAAACAAGTGCATTATCCATCAACTGTTCTTTGAATTGTCCGGTGCGTTCAAATATTAACTTTTGCCTGGAGGCACTGAATACCCCAAACTCATACAATGTTTCAATCCCCTTATTCAACAATTCTTTTTGTAAAAGCGAGTCAAGGATAGATTTATTCAACGCAAGCTCAATGTCAAATTTCATCTTATCATCAAGCATTTCGCCAAGAACTTCTCTTGCCAGGTAAGTCTTGCGAATGATCTTTTTGATCTCCTCAGCATCTGAAGCTAAAAAAAGGCTATCAGTGAGCAGCATGTTAATGGTATCAATCGAACTGATAAACCGGTTCACATTGGCTTTTTGAATGAGTGTAGTCTGCAACTGATCGTAAGTTTCAATTTTTTCAAGTTTGGTAATAACGTTTGACACCGCTTCATTCACTTTGTTTTCAAAATCCATTCGTTCGACTGTAATGGTATTTTTTACCCAATAGACCTGAACTGCTATTAAGCTTAGCAGCACAAATGAGATGATAAGAATGATAAGATTGATCAGGTTCTTGTTCATAACGCTTTATTGGGCTAAAAATTCAGGGAGCTATCGATGTCCCAATTTCCAGACAAAAGTAATCGATCAAAAATCCTCAAAGTCAATGATTAACGTAATTTAACGTTAATTAAAGTCCTTTAACTTTCGCGGTTTTTGGCTGATGAGCAACACCTTCTCTTTTTACATCTCCGGGAAAACTTTCGCCCTATTATGGAGGGGGTGCTTTTGGGCACATATTTACTGGATCAAAAATATGGAATTGAAAGCGCTTTCTTTATGGGTCAGTTCAATTATGGTGTTTGCTTTTAAGGCTGGCGTTTTGTTCGAAGTCCGGAGATATGAATAAACTTGCGCATAAATCATCCCGGCAAACTGATTTGGGCAATGAGACAGGAAAGGTTAGTAAATTATTTGCCTGGCAGCAGAGATTTAAATAGCAGGCTCTTCTTCAACCGGAAGTAATGCAAAAGCTTTTTCGGAAGCAATCTTTTCGGCGCCTTTTATCGAAAAATCACACCCGGTTGCATAAACCTTTTCATCTATTACAATTTCGACCACGTATTGCTTTTTGCTACCTGTTCCAACTTCCGACACCACATTGAATTTTACCTCTTTGCGCTCTTTTTGCGACCATTCGATCAGCTTGCTTTTAAAATTGTTCTCAAACTTTTCCAGCTCGTCAATGTCAAAATGAACATTGATTATCCGGTTGACAACAACTTTTCTGGTGAAATTATATCCTTTATCCAGATAAATAGCTCCGATCAAAGCCTCAAATGCATCGCCGGTCATCGATCGGAAAAAAGACTTTGAATCCTGGCTGGATTGAATAAACTGATGAATCCCCATCTTATTGGACAGCTTGTTCAGTTGTTCGCGACTGACCAGTTTTGAGCGCATTTCGGTGAGAAAACCTTCTTCTTTATAGGGGAATTTTTTGAATAAGTAGTCAGCAACGATGGAACTTAACACCGCATCGCCTAAATATTCGAGTCGTTCGTTGGAAAGTTTGTGGCCATTTTGCTCCGTTGCGGCCGAGCGATGAAGTAAGGCCAACTTATAAATCATGACATTTCCCGGGTAAAATCCAAAAATGTTCTTCAGGGAAATGATCAGGTTTTTATCGGACGATAAACAAGCTTTTATTCTACTGAGCAAGATCAACGGAAAACCAGATTAGGCCTTAAATTTTTTAATAGCGATACAGGTGTTGTGACCTCCGAAACCAAAAGCATTAGAGAGTGCAAAATCAACCTGGCGTTTCACCGCTTGATGAAAAGTGAAGTTGAGATTATTATCAATTTCCGGATCATCGGTAAAGTGATTGATCGTCGGGGGAATGATATTGTTTTTCACAGTGAGAATTGTTGCAATCACTTCAACCACTGCAGCAGCACCCAGCAAATGACCATGCATTGATTTGGTAGCGTTCAGGTTGATTTTATAGGCATGTTCTCCGAAAAGACTTACAACTGCTTTGGGTTCGGCAATATCCCCAACCGGTGTGGAAGTTCCGTGGGTATTGATGTGGTCAACATCGGTGAGTTTCATTCCGGCATCCCGGATAGCAAGCCTCATTGCCATCATTGCCCCAAGTCCGTCGGGATGAGGTGAGGTGATATGATAAGCGTCAGCAGAGCTGCCTTCACCAGCAATTTCGGCATAGATCGTGGCGCCTCTTTTTAAAGCATGTTCGTACTCTTCAAGGATCAAAGCGCCACCGCCTTCACCCAGAACAAATCCGTCCCTGTCCTTATCAAACGGGCGGGATGCGGTTTTTGGATCATCATTTCGTGTTGATATGGCGTGCATTGCGTTGAAGCCTCCGATGCCTGCCGGATTAACACCAGCTTCGGCGCCACCTGTTACAAAAACGTCGGCTTTGCCAAGCCTGATATGGTTGAAAGCATCCAAAATGGCATGTCCTGCCGATGCACAAGCAGAAGTAGTTGCATAATTCGGGCCCCTGAATCCATATTTGATCGAAATATGGCCGGGAGCAATATCGCCAATAATTTTTGGAATAAAAAAAGGATTGAACCGCGGCGTACCATCTCCTTTGGCAAATTCGACCACCTCATTCAAAAATGAGGTGAACCCGCCGATGCCTGTTCCAAAGATCACTCCAACCCTGTCTTTATCCAGTTTGTCGAGATCAAACTTTGCGTCTTCGATGGCCTGATCGGCAGCTATCATTGCAAATTGTGCATACGGGTCTATCTTCCTGACCTCTTTTCGGTCGAAATAGTCGGTAGGCTCGTAGTTTTTTATTTCACATGCAAATTGTGTTTTGTACCTGGAAGCATCAAAGCGCGTAATAGCGGCAGCGCCGCTTACCCCATTGAGCAAGCTGTTCCATAATTCGTCAACAGTATTGCCTAATGGGGTAATTGCACCTAATCCTGTAACAACGACCCGTTTTAGATTCATTGCAGCTGGATTGTTTTATTTTACATTAGTCTCGATATAGGAGATGGCATCGCCTACAGTCGAGATCTTTTCTGCCTGATCGTCCGGAATAGCAATATTGAATTCTTTTTCGAACTCCATAATAAGTTCTACGGTGTCAAGCGAATCAGCGCCAAGATCATTTGTGAAACTTGCTTGTGGTGTAACTTCGTTTTCGTCAACGCCAAGCTTGTCAACGATGATCGTTTTAACTCTAGTTGAAATGTCAGACATATTCTTTATTTTTTTAGTTAAACTGGCGGCAAAGGAAATACTTTTACCCCTTATGACCAAAATATTTTTGCTAATAATTCAAAAAACTTTTGTTTAATCAAAAGAGAAACAAATATTTAAGCGTAATTCGCTCATTACCAAAATTGGTTGTTTATTGAAAAAAACCAAAATTTCCAATACTTTTAGCGATGAATAAATTAAAGTTGCTTTACTTTGATCGCTGAAATAAAGTTTGAACACCAATGAAACGAATTGCCATTTTTGCTTCGGGAAACGGGTCAAATGCCCAGCGAATTGCTGAATATTTCACCGGAAACAATGCTGTTGAGGTGGCAATGATATTATCGAACCGGCAGGATGCTTTTGTGTTGAAACGGGCGAATAGACTCGGAATTCCGGCAAGGGTGTTTGATCGAAGTTCTTTTTATAAGACTGATGAGGTGTTGGAGTGGTTGGTGGAAGCAAAAATTGACCTGATCGTCCTGGCAGGTTTTCTTTGGCTGGTTCCATCAAACCTGGTTGCTGCGTATCCGAATCGAATCCTCAATATTCATCCTGCTTTACTTCCGGGTTATGGAGGTAAAGGCATGTATGGAGATATTGTACACAAAGCTGTGATTGATGCAGGTGAAACTGAAAGTGGGATTACAATCCATTTTGTTGATGAAAAATACGATCATGGAAACATTATCTTTCAAGCCACCTGCAAAATTGAAGCCGGAGATACACCGGAAAAGCTGGCACACAAGGTGCATCAGCTTGAGCATAAGCATTATCCCAAAGTAATTGAGCATGTATTATATGACAGGATAAGTTTCTTAAAGCATCACCATGATTAGTATTTCATTCACCTGCAGTAATAATATTTCTTCTTGTTTTTCGTCATTTAATGAAATCTGAGTTGATCAATTGAGTGGTTTGCTTAATTTTGTCAATAAATTTACTGAACAATTCTTAAAACTCTTCTATTGTAAAATAATGGGTAAAAAACCAAAAGACCCTCTGGAAATCAAAGTCAACTGGCGTTACAGGACGATCCTGATCGTTGACAACGTTCAGGACAATTTCGAGATATTGAAAGCGGCACTCGCGCCAACTCACGCAAAGATTGAATATGCACGCTCAGGACTTGAGGGTATGCGAAAATGCATCGAAAGCAAAAGGATAGACGTTGTGCTTCTGGACGTTGACCTGCCCGACATCAAAGCGCTTGATGCAGCACGTAATTTGAAACTAATCAGGGAAGATGTAGTAATCATCGGACAGTCAGTGTTTTTAGCAACTGCTTCACGAAGTGAATGCCTGGCATCGGGAATGGATGAATTTTTTATTAAACCAATAAATCCAAACGAGTTAATCGCCCTGATCAGAGCTGCCCTAATTAAAAGAGATAAAAGAGTTTAATCAGGTGAATATAAACTAAAATTGTAATGGATGGTCTGAAGAAATTTCCAAGTTTTTATGGGTTTCGGATCTATTTTACATCAACCCTGCTCTATTTGCTGTTGGTTTTGCCATTTGCAGGCTTCCTGCTCCTGCAGAGCCTGCCAACACTGATAGAAAAAAGCGGCGTGCTGATGAATCAGGCCAAAGCGTCCACTGGCATTTCTCCACTTGATTCCATTCCCGTGGCTAAGTCTGATCGTGGTGATGATGGATTATTTAAAGTAAAATATGAAGGAGAGCAAATTACCGACGCCCAAAACCAATTGCTTAACAAATCTTTCAGCTTTCTTTTTAATGCATTATTGGTCAGCTTTCTTGCCGGTTTCATTTTTAATTATCCATTCAAAAGATATTTCCGGCGGAAACGCCGAAACAAGAAAATTTCTGACCGGTTGTTTTCATTCTGTAAAAAGTACATTTTGGTCTCGCCATGGTTTAACGCAGGAATTCTTGGGAGTGCACTGGCTGCGACTTTAATTTATATGATCATAATAACACCATCCATACAGGATGGTTCCGAAAGCGGATATCCGCTGTTTAACCGTTTTTTCCTTATCTCATTCTTTGCGGCACTGCTTACTGTTCTTTTCGTTTATTTCTGGGAAAAACACCGTGTTCATATCAAGTACCTCGATTATCTCTTTTCAAAAGAAGAGCTAAGGCGAAGGGTATTCAAATTTGCAAAAGGAAGAATCAAAAGTCGTTTCTGGATTTCAAGCGCCATGACTACCCTGCTCCCGCTTTCTATCGTGATTGTTTACCTGATCATGAGCCTGACCAAAATCAGTGAATTGAATCTGAAATCGTTCACTGAAGATCAAATCGCGATTCTGTTTGGCCGTTACAGCGGAATGATGAAAATGATTATTGAAAACCCGGACCCGGCAGGAAATATGGGAGGATTGGTTTTTGTTAACGTGCTGGACGGCCTCATCATGTTCTTTGGTATCGGACTGGGTATTTTAGTTTCGTTCATTTACCTGACCCTGTTTGTAAAGTGGACAACCATGGATATTGTTTACCCGGTGAAAGAGCTGATTTACAATATGCAAAGGACCGGTGAACGTAAAAATGTAAATTACACCGTTGTCCGCAACAATGATGAGATAGGCGAGCTTGCGGAGGGATATAACGATATGGCAGGGCGGATTGAGAATTATATCGCCAACATTTCGAAGATGAACGAGGCTTACTTTCGCTTTGTGCCAAAACAGTTCCTTGATATTCTGGGAAAAGAAAGCATCACCGAAATACAACTCGGCGACCAGGTGCAAAAGGAAATGTCGGTATTATTTACAGACATCCGCGATTTTACAGCATTATCGGAAGAGATGACCCCAAAAGAGACCTTCGATTTTCTGAATGACTACCTCAGCCAGATGGAACCGGTGATTTCGCGGAATCACGGATTCATTGACAAGTACATCGGCGACTCCATCATGGCGCTTTTCATGGGAAATGTGGAAAACGCCGTTGATGCTGCCATCGAAATGCGCGCAGCCTTGTCGGATTTCAACCTGAAGCGTAAGCTTGAAGGGAAAACAACAACCAACAGCGGAATTGGTATTCATACCGGTAACCTGATGCTCGGGATTGTTGGCGGGCACGGCAGAATGGACGGCACAGTGGTGTCGGATGCAGTGAATCTCGCTTCACGGATTGAAGGCCTTACAAAAATGTACGGAACCTCCATCATCATTAGCCAGGACACACTCATCAAACTGGAAGATCCTTCAAGGTACAACTATCGCTTTCTGGATGTGGTAAAGGTGAAAGGAAAAAAAGAGGCCGTTTATATTTTTGAAATACTTGATGGCGAACCATCTGAGATTAAAAATCTGAAAATAAAAACAAAACAGGAGTTTGGGCGGGGTTTGCAATTGTACAAAACCAAAGCGTTCGATGCTGCTTTAGAGATTTTTAAAAGAATTCATGAAATGAATCCAACGGATAAAGCAACGCAGCTTTATATAGCCCGATGTAAAAATATCATTGATTTTGGACTTCCGGAAGACTGGGATGGCGTGGCCACCCTCAAAGACAAATACTGATCCTCATGCCTTACCCACAAATCGAAAATCTTAAATCTTTCTTACTAAAAGCCAGTCTTTCTGGTCTTCTATCCGGAGCATTCATTTACCTGCTTTTCAATGGCGATTGGAAAGTTTATCTTCTTGGAATCATGATCGGTTTTCAGGTTTATTCCTGGATCTTTTTGTATGAATATTTCCTGGAAAGAAAATTAAAACAATTCAATTTTTTCCTCTCTTTACTCACCAGTACCATTTTTTATGTTTTAATCATCATCTTTTCAGTCATCACTTCGATGATTATCTTCAATGGGTTTAATTTCAGGATTTTGCAACAGGAAGTGTTACAACAGATTTTTTTTAGTGATGCCATGCTCTATGGAGTTGTTTTTGGCCTTTTCATGAGCTTTCTGTTCAGCTCTTACTCAATGTTCGATACTTTGCTTGGGAAAAACTTCCTCATAAAACTTTTTACCGGCAAATACCACAAGCCCTTTGAAGAGGAAAGGATCTTTATGTTTCTCGACATGAAGTCCTCCACCTCGATTGCCGAGCAGATCGGCCATAAAAAGTTTCTTTCACTGCTTAACGATTTTTTTTACGATCTGTCAATCCCTGTTCTGGAAACTGGTGGTGAAATTTACAAATACGTTGGTGATGAAGCGATAATAAGTTGGAAAATGAAGCGTGCCATCAAAAACGCCAACCCCTTAAAGTGCTTTTTTATGCTACAGGAGCTCATCGCTCAAAATAGTGATAAGTATCTGAAATTGTATAACATAGTTCCACAGTTTAAAGCCGGCATTCATGGTGGTATTGTTGTAACTGGTGAAATGGGTTTTATCAAGAAGGAAATTACTTTCCTGGGTGATGTGATGAATACTACAGCCCGCATTGAGGAAGCTTGCAATGAGTTTAACAGGCAGTTGATCATCTCTGATGTTATGCTCAGAAAAATGTTACCTGCTGATGAATACCTGTTTCAAACCCTGGGAGAAATTAAATTCAGGGGAAAAGCGGTTCCGGTTGCGATTTCGTCGGTTGATAAAAAAATAAATCTTTTAAAGTAATTGCTTGTTTAACAATCTATTAATACATGTAACTCAAATGAAAATGCGCAGTAATCTTTTAATCACTTTTTTGCTGATAACCAACTGTTTTTTATTAGCTGCCCAAAACCCGCTCTGGATGCGATATCCCGCCCTTTCTCCCGATGGGCAAACTATCGTTTTTTCCTACCAGGGTGATTTGTACAAGGCGCCTGCATCGGGCGGACCAGCAGTTTCGTTGACCGTGCATAGTGCGTATGATTTTAATCCGGTCTGGTCGCCAGATGGAACAAAAATCGCTTTTGCCTCAACCCGTTATGGAAACTTTGATCTTTTCGTCATTCCGGCCGAAGGAGGAAAAGCTATCCGGGTTACTGATTTTTCAGGAAATGAATTTCCAAATACCTTCACTCCCAACAGCAAAGAGATCATTTATTCAGCATCCATTCAGGATGTGCCGGAAAATGTCATGTTTCCCTCAGGATTACTGAGTGAGTTATATGCTGTTACGGTTGAAGGAGGGCGTCCCCGGCAAATTTTATCTGTCCCTGCCGAAAAGTCAAGGATCAGCAGCGATGGCAACCGGATCATTTTCCAGGACAGGAAAGGTTATGAAAACACCTGGCGAAAGCACCACACTTCATCCGTTGCAAGAGATATCTGGGTTTATGACCAGCAGGCAAAATCCTATCAGATGCTCACAACATTTGAAGGCGAAGACCAAAATCCGGTATTCAGTGTTGATGAGCGGGAGGTTTATTTCCTGAGTGAAAAATCCGGTTCTCTCAATGTTTGGAAAATGCCGGTTGACAATCCTGCAAACCTTACTCAGCTTACAACTTTTGAACATCACCCGGTTAGGTTTTTATCCATCGGCGCCAACGACAGAATTTGTTTCGGATATGATGGCGAAATTTACATCAAAGATAAAAACAGCGCTCCACGTAAAGTTCAGATCACCCTCAGCTCAGATGATAAGCAAAACCCGGTAGCGTATAAAAAAGAAAAAAACGGCGCCGGTGAAATGGCTGTATCGCCCGACGGGAAAGAGATTGCTTTCGTCTTAAGGGGCGAGATATTTGTAACATCCACTGATTTTGCCACTACCAGACGTATTACCAAGACACCGGAACAGGAACGCTCGGTGAGTTTCAGCCCTGATGGCCGAAAGTTACTCTATGCCGGTGAGCGCGACGGAAGTTGGAACGTATATCAAACCTCTATAGCCCGTGAAGAAGACCCGTCATTTTCACGCGCAACCATCCTGAAAGAAGAAGTCATCATTGCCACTGATGCCGAAGAGTTTCAACCGCTCTACTCACCCGACGGCAAAGAGGTGGCTTACCTGCACGACCGTGAAACGCTGAACGTCATAAACCTTGAAAGCAAAGTTGTTCGAACGGTTCTTGACGGCAAGTACAATTATTCCTATGCCGATGGCGACCAATGGTTTCAATGGTCGCCCGACGGAAAATGGTTTCTGGTTAATTTTTCTCCAAACTCAGCATTTATGGATGATGTCGGACTGGTATCCGCAGATGGAACGGGGGAGGTAAACAACCTCACCATGAGTGGCTACAGCGACAACCGGGCAAAGTGGATGATGAAAGGCGAAATGATGATTTGGTTTTCTGACCGCCAGGGGTTGCGCAGCCACGGAAGCTGGGGGGCACAATATGATGTCTACGCCATGTTTTTCGATCCGGTAGCCTGGGATAAATTTAATCTGAGCGAAGAAGAAAAAAAAATACTGAAGGATAAAGAAGAAGAAGAAAAGAAAAAAGAAGGGGAAAACAAGACAGGAAAACCCGATAAGAAAAAAGAGGATGCCGATAAAAAAGAGGAAATTAAACCGGTAAACATTATACTTGATGGTCTCGAAGATCGCAGGACAAAACTGACCATTAACTCGTCGTCACTTGCCGACGCCGTTTTAACTCCTGATGGTGAGAAACTTTACTATCTCAGCCGCTTCGAAAAAGGATTCGACCTATGGGTGAACGACCTGGTAAAAAAGGAGACCAAATTGCTGCTTAAACTTGAGGGTGGCGGTGGAGCAATGCAACTGGATAAAAAGGGTGAAAACCTGTACATGATTTCCGGCAGGGATTTTATCAAGGTCAACACAAAGGACAACAAAAAGGATGTGATCAACTACGATGCTGAGATGGTGCTTGATTTGCCCGGCGAGCGTGCCTACATGTTTGAACATGCCTGGCGACAGGTACGGGAGAAGTTTTATGACCCCACGTTGCATGGTATTGACTGGAATTTTTACAAAAAAGAGTACGAAAAGTTCCTGCCACACATCAACAACAACTTCGACTATGCCGAGATGCTCAGCGAGTTGCTTGGCGAGCTGAATGCTTCACACACAGGTTCAGGATACAGGCATTCGGATGAAAGCGGAGATATGACAGCCAGCCTTGGTGTTTTGTTGGATTGGAGTTACCGGGGAGATGGATTGAAAATAGCTGAAGTGTTGGAAAAAGGACCGCTGGACAATGCAGAATCAAAAGCGAAACCAGGCACAATCATCGAACAAATCAACGGCGATACAATATCCGCCGGTGAGAGTTTCTTCGGTATGGTCAATCGGCTTGAAGGAAAACCGACACGACTTTCATTTTACAATCTTGAATCGGGTGAACGCTGGGAAGAGTTGATGAAACCCATCAGCTTCGGGCAGCAAAATGCGCTTCTTTACGACCGTTGGGTAAAAACCATGCGCCAGAAAACCGAGGTACTTTCAGGTGGAAGACTTGGCTACGTGCATGTGCGTGGGATGGACAGCGAAAGTTTCAGGGTGGCCTACTCCGAAATTTTAGGTCGCAATCACACCAAAGAAGCCGTAATCATCGACACAAGATTCAATGGTGGCGGCTGGCTGCACAATGATTTGGCAGTGCTGCTCAGCGGGCAAAAATATGTGGAATTATGGCCAAACGGCAGATATTACGGCCTTGAGCCAATGAACCAGTGGACAAAGCCTTCGGTAGTGATTATGGGTGAGAGTAATTATTCCGATGCACACTTCTTTCCATTCACTTACTCTGCATTAAATATCGGGAAAACAGTCGGAATGCCGGTCCCGGGCACGGCTACCGCAGTGTGGTGGGAAACATTACTCGATCCAACACTATATTTTGGAATTCCGCAAGTGGGTGTTAAAGACCTTAATGGCAATTACCTCGAAAATCAGCAACTCGAGCCGGACATCAAACAGCAAAACGACTACGATAAAGTCGTAACGGGCATTGACCAGCAACTCGAAAAAGCAGTGGAGTATTTACTTGAACTGGTTGATGAAAAATAGAATTATGGTATTTTTTCCAATGTTTGCTTTCAAAATATAAAATTCTCAACACCGTTAAATTGCCGTGTAATCATCATCTTATGTTTAAACCGATAATATCATTACTCGTCCTGATTTGCATTTTGTTTTTCATCCCGGCCGTTTACGGACAAAATCCGATTGACCCGAACGGGTACAATATTTTTTACTACCCCAATGGTGTGAAATCGAGTGAAGGGAACATGCGCAACGGACAACCTGATGGTTATTGGAAAACTTACCATGAGAACGGTATCCTAAAATCTGAAGGCAACCGTGAGGAATTCCTTCTCGACAGTACCTGGAAATTTTATGATGAATCAGGAAAAATCGTTTTACTGATCAACTATAAAGCCGGCCAGAAGGAGGGCAAACGAATTACCTACCGCGAAGGGGAGACCATCGAAGAGGTTTTCGCAAAAGATATCAAGCAGGGAATGACTACCTATTATTACCCAGATGGTTCTGTTTTCCGAACAATCAATTTTGTTGACGGGCTGGAAGATGGCCTGGCAAAAGAGTTTGGGGAAGATGGCCGCGTAGCGTTACTGACAACTTACCGGAAAGGATTCCTGGTTAGCCGTGAGCGGATTAACCGGCTGGATGGTGAAAACCGTAAACAGGGAAACTGGAAGTTTTTTCATGGCAATGGCCTTGTCCAACTCGAAGGTCGTTACCTCAACGATCAAAAGAATGGTTACTTCAAGGAATATGATCAAAATGGTAAACTGATCACAGCCTCCAAATGGCTGGATGGCGAAAAGCAGGAAGATGTGGAAGAACTGGCCAAGTTAGAGGTAATCCGTGATTATTATCCCGACGGAAAAGTGATGATCTTCCAGACCTTTAAAAACGGTGTGCCGCATGGGATCAGACGAGAGTTTTCGCAGGATGGTGAGATCACGGCAGGATCTATTTATGAAAACGGGAAGCGCGTAGCTGAGGGGATTACCGGCCAGGATGGAGTGAGAAACGGACCATGGAAAGACTTTTATACTACAGGACAACTTCGTGCTGAAGGAGTTTACCTGGATGGTCAAAGAGTGGGTAAATGGACTTTCTATCATTTAAACGGCGCCAAAGAACAAACCGGTGAGTTTGACCCCCAGGGCAGGCCGGTGGGTAAATGGGTTTGGTATTATCCTTCAGGAAATCTGCTGCGCGAGGAAAACTACATTAAAGGCAAAGCAGACGGCATGATGTCCGAATATACCGAGGAGGGGGACATCCTTGCCGAAGGGGATTTTATTGATGGTGAAGAGGAAGGTCCATGGATTTACGATCTGGGGAATTTCAGAGAAGAGGGAGGCTACTCCTACGGGTTACGCCATGGTGTTTGGAGGCACTATTATGATGATGGAAAACTGAAGTTCGAAGGGGAATTTATTGACGGGAAACCTGTAGGAAAGCATGTTTATTACTGGGATAACGGAAACATTAAAGACGAAGTCACCTATGAAATGGGTATCCGGCAGGGTGATGCACGCAGTTACAATTACGACGGTACTTTGTTGATCATTATTACTTATGAAAACGGTGTCGAAGTAAAATATGACGGCCTTAAAATTGAACCGATCGTAATGGACGAGAATGAATAATCCCTCTCAAAGCGCTTTTTAATCTTTCAAATATCAAGCTTATAGATTTTTCCGGGTAGTGCCCTCACAACACCCTGGAATTCGAGATTTAGCAACACGGAGGCTACTTTGCTGGTCGGTAAGTCACTTTTTATGGTGATTTCATCGATTCCCATATTTCCGTTTACCCGCATAATTCCAACGATTTTCTCTTCATCCGGCGATAACTCAGTGAACAACGCTGGCTGCCTCCCCTGCTTTTTATCTTTATTGTTTTCCCATCCCATCAGCATAGCCAGGTCGCTGGCGTCCTGAATTAGCGCAGCTTTGTTGTCCCTGATCAGCAGGTTACATCCCTCCGACCAGGTGTCGCCAATGCGCCCGGGAATGGCAAAAACATCACGGCTGTAAGAGTTGGCAATTGCAGCAGTGATCAATGCTCCTCCGGATTTGGCAGCCTCCACCACTACGGTGGCGTCGGCCATACCAGCGATGATGCGATTGCGTTGGGGGAAGTTTTCGCGATCGGGAAGCGTTTTACTCATAAACTCAGTAAGTAAACCGCCGTGTTCGAGCATTTTGGTTGCAAGTCCCCGGTTCATGAAGGGATAAATCCTGTCGAGACCGTGGCCCAGCACGGCCACTGTATTCAACTTGTTTTCGAGGGCGCTGCGGTGCGCACAGGTATCGATGCCGTATGCAAGTCCGCTTAGTACCAACACATTGTATTCTGCCAGTCCTCTGATCAGCTTTTCGCAAACCTCTTTCCCGTAATCGGTCGCTTTTCGGGTGCCAACAATGCTGATGATCTTTGTGACATTAAGCGAGGCGTTGCCTTTGTAATAAAGCATTACAGGGCTGTCAGCACAGTGTTTGAGTAAGTCTGGATAATTCTTGTCAAGATAAAAAAGCGGAGTAATGTTGTGCTTTTCGATAAATGCGATTTCCTCTTCAGCACGCTGTAGCACGTTTTGACTAAGGATGCTGCTGACTAACTTCTCGCCTATGCCGGGTATTTTTTCCAGCGCTTCTCTTTTTTGCTTAAATACGGCATCAACCCCGCCGCAGTAGGCAACCAGTTTTTTACCGAGCACATCACCAACCCCCGGAAGCAGCGTTAATCCTATTTGATAGAGAAGCATGGACATTTAATTACATTTAAAAACAGGGGTTAAAAGTAGAAAAATATTCTCTCATTAATGTCCGCAAAAAACTCCTGCTGTAGAAAATCAGATTTAATGAGTTTCCTTGCGGACGCTCATTAAAAATGAAGTAACTTTTCAGTTTAAAAAGTGCTTTTTACTTTGTCAAAATGATTGCCCCCGAAAAACATCCATCCATTTTCCCTGTTTCCCGTATCTTCGCCCCATGCAAATCCGTGAGATTGAAGACCTGATTTTCAAGTATTTTCCCTACGAACCGACCGAGGGTCAACGGATACTTATCCTGGCGCTGGCCGAATTTATTGCAAACGGCGCTCCGGACGAGGTTTTTCTTTTTAAAGGCTATGCAGGAACAGGAAAAACAACCTTGCTCAGTGCCCTGGTAAAAGCGGCGCCCATCATCAGGAAGGAGACCGTGCTGCTCGCCCCAACAGGCCGGGCTGCCAAAGTGCTCGCTTCTTATTCAGGAAAACAGGCATTTACCATCCATAAAAAAATTTACCAACCCCGGAGCCAACGTGATGGCACGATCAGTTTTGTTCGAATGATCAACTATCACAAGCATACACTTTTCATTGTGGACGAAGCTTCGATGATCCAGGGAGGTGCTTCCGGAAGCGGTGGATATTTGTTTTCGGATGCTGACCTGCTCACCGACCTGATTGAATATGTTCAAACAGGCTACAACTGCCGGCTGATCCTGATTGGCGATACTGCGCAATTGCCTCCCGTGGGGCTTTCTGTTTCACCTGCGATGGATGCTGCTTTTCTTAAAAATACGTACCGGCTCAGAACACGGGTGCTCGAATTGAAAGAAGTGATGCGGCAATCGCTCGATTCGGGAATTTTGGCCAATGCCACGTTGATTAGGGAAAAACTCATGGCCAACGATTTTCAATTTCCCCTCTTTCGCCTTTCTGCGTTTAAAGATGTCAGAAAAATTGACGCTGCTATGCTTGAAGATGCCCTGAACGACACCTTTGGCTCGCGCAACGACCTCAATGCCGTCGTGATTACCTCCTCAAACAAGCGGGCAAACATATACAACCGCGAAATCCGCAGGCGTGTTCTTTACCGCGAGGAAGAAATTTCAGCCGGCGATCTGCTGATGGTGGTAAAAAATAACTACTTCTGGCTTCCTGCTGAATCGCCTGCAGGGTTCATTGCCAACGGCGATATCATTGAGGTGATGAAAGTCAGGAAGATCAGTGAATTGTATGGATTCCGGTTTGCGACTGCTATCATCAGGATGGTGGATTATCCTGAACAACCGGAGATGGAGATGAACCTGCTGATTGACACGCTAACATCGGAAAGTCCGTCGCTAACCATGACGCAGAATCAGCAGCTTTTTGATGAAGTGATGAAGGATTATGAGGATATTTCCAGTCGCCGGGGAAGAGTGGAAAAGGTGAAAAACAATCCGTGGTTCAATGCCCTTCAGGTGAAGTTTGCCTATGCCCTCACCTGTCATAAAACGCAGGGTGGCCAATGGGAAACCATCTTCATCGACCAGCCCTGGCTGAAAGATAATAGGTTGGATGTGGAGTTCCTGCGATGGCTGTACACTGCGGTTACACGCGCCACCAGCAGGGTTTACCTGATCAATTTCAGGGATGAGTTTTTTGGACAATGATCAAAAATGAATATCTGGATACAAATTCGGCTTCTTGATGAATTTGAATGATTTACATGTTGTGTATGGTTAAAAAGATTGGGTAGGATGTAACTTTGCGGCTCTCTGCGCAAAAACTCTGCGGTGCTCTGCGGTTAAAGCGATTCTTTTTTACCGCAGAGTAACGCAAAGAAGTCGCAATGTAAGAATACGTTTGGAATGCAGTCGGAAAGTCTTATTTTCAAACACACTCTATTGTTTAACTCTAAACAATTTCTACAGATGGATCACCTCATCATAAGCTGCTGCTGCAGCCTCCATAATGGCTTCCGACATCGTCGGGTGCGGATGGATGGATTTAATGATCTCCTCACCGGTTGTTTCGAGTTTGCGTGCAACGACTACTTCGGCTATCATCTCAGTTACATTGTCGCCGATCAGGTGCGCACCAAGCCACTCGCCGTATTTGGCGTCAAAGATCACTTTTACAAAACCATCCTTACTCCCTGCTGCACTTGCCTTTCCTGATGCAGAAAAGGGGAACTTCCCTACTTTGATTTCATAACCGGCCTCTTTGGCCTGCTTCTCGGTCATTCCAACTGAAGCCACTTCAGGGTTTGTATAGGTACATGCGGGAACATTGCCGTAATCAATCGGATGAACATCCTTTCCCGCAATCTTTTCAACACAGGTGATCGCTTCATGCGAAGCTAAATGTGCAAGTGCCGGTCCGCTGACAATATCGCCAATGGCATAATACCCTTCAACATTGGTTTTATAAAAACCATCCACCAAAACTTTTCCTTTATCGGTTTTGATACCGACTTCCTCAAGACCAATACCTTCGAGATTGGTGGAAATTCCCACTGCAGAGAGCACGACATCAACCTCCACAATCTCTTCCCCTTTTTTGGTTTTTATGGTCACTTTGCATTTTTTACCTGATGTATCTACCGCTTCAACCGTAGAGTCGGTCATCACCTTAATACCAGCTTTCTTAAACGAACGGGCAAGCTGTTTTGAAACTTCTTCATCTTCGAGCGGGATGATATTTGGCATAAATTCAACCAGGGTCACATCTGTACCTATAGAATTGTAGAAATAGGCAAACTCCGATCCGATTGCGCCGGAGCCTACAACGACCATACTTCCGGGTTGCTTCTCAAGCGTCATGGCCTGGCGGTACCCGATCACCCTTTTGCCATCCTGTTTCAGATTGGGCAATTCCCTCGAACGGGCGCCAGTAGCAATGATGATTTGATTGGCGCTGTATTCCTGCGTTTTTCCTTTCTCGTCTGTCACTTCCACTTTCTTTCCGGGTTTCACTTTCCCGGTGCCGGCAATGACTTCAATTTTATTTTTCTTAAACAAATACGTTACACCGGCGCTCATCCCTGCAGCCACATCGCGGCTGCGTTTGATCATGGCTTCAAAATCGGGTTTGGGTTCCTGTTCCAGCTTGATACCATAGTCGCCTGCATGTTTCATATAGTTGAACACCTGGGCGCTTTTCAGAAGTGCTTTTGTGGGGATGCAACCCCAGTTGAGGCAAACTCCGCCAAGCGATTCCTTTTCAACCACAGCCACCTTCATCCCAAGCTGTGAAGCCCTGATGGCAGCTACATATCCTCCGGGGCCACTCCCGATAACGATTAAGTCGTAATTCATGCTATACTGTTATTTAATGTTTTTTGCAAAAGTACGTATTAATAACCAAGCTACTTTCCTGCAGTTTTCATTGGGCTGTTAAAAGTTGTTAAGTGATATAAAATCAGCCACATAAAATACCTTTCGAAAAGTTGGATTTTGGTAGTTGGTTGTGTCAGAATACAAAAACCCCGGACTTGTTTATAAATCCGGGGCAATTCAACCTTGTAAGGCTGAAAAAAATCTTGTACGGCTTTTATGATAAATGCGATAATTTTCGAGCGCTGTGTTTTAGTTAGTCTCAGCAAGAAAACACCCTGAATTTGATTTTCAACGATTTCTTTTCCCCACCCTTCCCAAGGGGATCCCTACGGGAAAAGGGAGTAAATCGTTGAAAATCAATGCTCCCTTTAGGGTTGGGGTAATCATTGATTTTCAACATTAGGAGTTTTCTTGCAGAGACTAGTTATCGAAACAGGCTGAGGAATTTCAGGAAATCAATTCTCCTCCCCACAACTTCTGGAGAAAAATATTCCAGGGTAACACCAAAACATCTTCCAGCTGCCTGGGGTAGGTATCGTTGGTAACCAGGATTTTATGCTTTACCGTGTATTCTTCAGCAAAGCTTTTCAACCCGGAAATGTGTCGTTTGTGAGCCATTGTGGTTGCTTTAACCTCCACAGCCACTTCATGGTCGCCAAGCACAAGATCAACTTCGATCCCCGAAGCAGTTCTCCAGTAATGAATCGGGTAACGAATATCGCTGTAGCTGCTGTGGGCAAAAATTTCCTGGTAAATCAGATGTTCAAACGCTTTACCGAAAGCTTCACTACCCATCTCTATTTTCCCTCTTTTGCTAAGGAAATTAGCAATACCCACATCAAAAAAATAAAACTTTGGCGACAATACGATCCGTCGTTTTGGCTTCTTTTGAAACGAAGGTAAAAATCGCCCGGTTAGCGTGTCCTCTAAAATCTGAAAATATGATTTTACAGTGGGAGAACTTACTCCGCAATCTGATGCAATATTAGTAAAAACAACAATTTCACCGTTTGAAAATGCTGCTGCGTCCAAAAACCTTGAAAACGATTCAATGTCTCTGACTCTGGCCTCATTGAGAATTTCATCTTTCAGGTAACTCCCGATGTAAGCTTCATGCAGTTTTTTTGGATTTGATGAATTATAATGACGCGGGAGTAAACCATTGTTAATTGCTTTCAGAAGGTCAAAATCGGGAATTTCTTTAAAAATCAAAGGGTACAATTCGTATCTCAATGCACGGCCTCCAAGAAGATTGCCTCCGGATTGAAGAATTTTCCTCGGACTTGAACCACTCAAAATGAACTGCAAGTTCCGGTTTACCATAAGCCAATGAATATCATTCAATAAGATCGGTATTCGCTGAATTTCATCAATAATCACCGGCTGAGTTGGCCGCGACGCTTCCAAAATGTTCCTCAATAGCGAAGGATCACGTTGAAACCGACTGAACTCTTCATTCAACAGCAGATCAAAATAAGCTGAGTCAGGATAAAGCATTTTGAGCAGTGTGCTCTTTCCGGTTTGACGAGCCCCCCATAAAAAAGCGCTTTCGTTACCTAATCCTTCAAATATCTGTTTACGATTATACATGCCAGAATAAATTTGAATTTTAATATTACATGCATTTTTAAAATTGTGTTTTAATATTACATGCAAAACTAAACTACAAACATTTTATTTCATTCAATGTAAGATATTTAAGAAATAATAATTATTAATGTAAATTCATCGATATCATAACTAAATTTTATTTGAAAAGCTCTTCAGCGTCTCCATCATTCCCTCACTTGATGAAACAGGCATGTTTTCAATTTTCAAAACCGATTTGATCTTTTCATTCGAAACCACGTACGACTCCGTAAGTTTTTTCAGCCGTTCCGAATTCAATGGCAGCCTCAAAACATCACCTAATCTGGCCAGAGTGCTGATGAATCCTTTCGGCAGGTTCCAGATTCCTGCCTTTCTGTCCAGCGATTTAGCAGTAAGCCTGATCAGCTCATTGGTTGACAGCGGTTCATCATCGGCAATTTGGTAAATTCCTGACGGGATAGGTTCTTCAATCAGTCGGCGGACAATATAACCAACATTGCTGATCGAAGCAAACGATCGTTGATTATCAAAAGCTCCAAGCGGCCAGGGAATCCCTTTTTGAACCACTTTGTACAGTAAATTCAGGTTCCCCTTATTTCCCGGACCATGAATCATACACGGACGCAGGATGTAAACGGACTTCCCATTCTTCTCCATCCTTCCATCCTTCCATTCCTCCATATTTTCCCGCAGATACTCCTCAGCCGCCAGTTTCGATTTTCCATAAGCAGTTTTTGGCTCGGATGCGGCCTCTTCCGTAAGCACACCTTCAACGCTGTCAGCCACAGCTTTTACTGAACTGAAAAAGATGATTTTTTCTGCTTTTGATCGAAGGAAATGATCAACTATTTTTTGTGTCAGTCCCAGGTTCACTTCAAAGTATTCCGCTTCTTCAGTAGTATCCGAAGTGTCATGTGCTTTGCCGGCCAGATGAATGATGGCATCCACTTCCGGAAGCCGGTCAAGGTTTTCCCAACTGAAGATCCGCTCTTGAGGAAATCTGCCATTTGTTGAAATGTCCAGCCCATACAATTCGAAATCCTGATGAAATAAATCATATACGTTCGAACCAACGAAGCCGGAAGAGCCGGTGATGAGGAGTTTTGTCATTGCCTGGGGTTCTGTCTGGTTTTAGTCATTTGTTGCTTTTCCCCTTTTTGGAGCACGTTTTTTCACCAGTAATCCTGCATCCTGGAGCTTTTTCCCCAGCACGTCATCTTTGGCCACCGATAATAAGTCTTTTTCCAATCCCAAAATATGCAGCACCCGGGCATAAATTCCCAACGAAACACCAGGCTGCCCTTTTTCCACCGCATTGAGCGTTGAGCGCGAAATACCGGCGCGCTCACTCACCTGCATGGTTGAGAGCCTCCGGCGTAATCTTGCCAGTTTTATGTTCTCGCCAAGTGTTGCAAGGATTCGTTCAGTTTTAGGCAACAAAACCATTTGATCTAAAATTATAATGTCTGCTATTCCGGACAAAAGTAGATTATTTGTACGAGATAACAGACATTGTGTTTTTTTAAAACTGGTAGGGAAACTTACCTCGATTTATTTGTTATTTCCAAAAAATAAAACCTGTATATGCTCAATGGTTTTCAAAGCTTCTTCTCCTCCCCCTTTTCCTCGTTTTTGCAGCCTTTGCCTTTACCACCTCTTCGATACTGTTGAAATGCCGGTTTGCGAATAATTCGGCAAATTCGGCTGTGCATTCCAGCGCTACTGCCAGCAGTAACAAGTTCTTCAGCGAAATCTCATAATGCTGTTCAAAGCGCTTTAAACTTCCCAGGCTCACACCCGACCTGTCGGCCAGAGCAGCCTGCGTCAGGTTGTGTTCGAGCCGCCGCTGCTTCAACCGCGAAGCGACACCCTGTGCAATGGCAAAAGGATTAAAAGCATCAAGTTGGTAATCGTTATCTGATAAAATATTAGTCATTAACAAAATAACTAAGGATAAAAGATAATATTTTATCTTTTATATTTTTGAATTACTTCAAACACAATGTCTTCAAGTTTCGATGTGACATCCTTCCATTTAAGATCAGGAGTTCCAAAGTGGCCGGGTCAACTGTGCCTTTGTGTAGCATTTGAATTGTTCTAATGGGGTTTTAAACAGTTTTGAGACAAAATTCATTGTTTTTGGGTCGAGGTAATTCACCTTGCAAAGGGTGTCAACAATTTGTTTTTCACCATAAAAATCAATCAACATCCAAATCTCTTCAAGATTTCCAAGACTGAACACCCGTTCGATGATCAGCCTTTTTGATTTTTGTGCGTCCAGGTTGCCGGCATTCACATCCCAGAAATAATTGGGATTGAGGGATTTAACTATGTCGGGTTGGGTTTTCATTTTGTGCCGGAATAGAGAAATCTGTTTTCAGCATATTTTTTAAGGCTCAGCCAAATTCCTGATAAAACCAGACTTTGCAGGCAAAGCTCATTAAGTCCATTAACAAGTTCTTCGGTGTTATATGGATACTCATGTGAAATTTGATTTCGTAATTCCCTCAGATTAAGCCACTGATCCTTACTTTTAATCAATTGCAGTTTTTCCAATTTATTCAGCAAATCAATGAAAGGAACATTTGCCACTTCTTCGCCTAATCCAATCAAAATGAGCCTGAACAACTTACTTCCTAATAAATCCTGCAATTTTGAAAAACGATAGATCAACTGGTCGGTGAAGCTAATTTCTTCCTGGGTGAGCTCGCCAAAACTTTGTAAAGTGATTGGTAACAAATGTTGCATTTTTTCATGTGCAAAGTTCATACGTTGATAATGAATATCACCGGAAGAAATAGTCTCAATTATTCGGAGTTGTAAATCTTTTTCTCTCATAGAGGTATGCTTTGGTCGGTTATCTGTTGGAGAAAATATTCCTGATTTTCATTCCTTTTATCGAAAACCACATCAATTTTTTGATCTCCTATTTCAAGTTTTAAATCAACCAGGAACAACAGTCTGGCTTTGTAAGTCATTACCGCCTCATCTGCTTTGATCAAAAGATCAATATCTCCTCCTTTTCGCCGATCATCGGTTCTGGAACCAAATAGAGACACCTGAACCTTTTCGCCGAAATGTTTCTTTGCTGCACGGAGTATTGCATTATGTTCTGTTTCTGTGAGGCGCATGATGATAATTAACTTGGGTTATCTAATTTTAAATCACAAAGATAAGTCTTTTGGTTGATACTTATTATCACATGCTTTAAAGCCATCAGTATAAATATTCACTGGTATGATTTGACGTACAAACATCAATTCTCCCTCAGTTCAGCTATTTTTTTCCCAAACAACAATTCTTGTGCTTTTTGCCGCTGCCGCAAGGACATGGATCATTGCGGCGGACATATCTGCTGGGATCTGGGGGTATTTCTTCACCGGCGATCTGATAAACATAATCACCATTTTTTTTACTCTTCTTTCTACTCTCTGTTCTTATTTCGCTTACAATCCGATCTTTCCCTTCAACATTCGGCAGCAAGCTTTTAATCTGCATCATCGCTTTTTGTGCGTCTTCTCTGTCAATACTTTCAAAAAAGTTTTCAGGTAGTTTTACCAGGTTGGAATCCGTATCCGGCCAGTTAAGAACAAACTTCAGTTTCCAGGCCTCCCGGCCGGCAACGGTGAGGAAATCCAATTTCTGCCATGCAAGATTTTCCAGCATCATTTTGTAATAAACGGTTGAGATGAGCTGATGTTCATGAAGAAACTCATACACATAATGTAACCCCCACAACTTCCCGCCTACCGCGATGAGATTGCTTCCTAAAAAAGTATCAAAGCTGTTCGTAATATGCTGGTCAAGTTTGGGATATGGAATATAAAACCAGGCATCCTCCTCTTTGATTGATCCGAACAATGATTTATCCATCATCAAATAGAACAACAAATTGGAATGCATAAACGGAATACCATATCTGTGTTTCATAAATTTAAAGAAGTGATAAAGCAGTCCGATGAAGCCATAACCTGGATTTTCCTTAATTTGGTGCAAAATCTTTTCTTTTTCCAAATCAGAACTGAGCGCTTGAAAAATCCTGCTAATTCGTTCTTCCTCATTGTCAAATCCATATGCCTCCATTCGCAAATTAAAATCCTTCCATCCGGAGGTGTTGCCCTGGCAAAAAAGTTCATACTGCTCTTCAGCGCCATTCAGATAAAGAACCATCAGAAAATGCATTTCCGGATTTCCCCAAATCTCCTCGCTGTTGCTGATCGGTTCCCACACCTTTTCACAGTAATCAACCGCCTCCCGGTACATTCCAAAATAGATGAGCCGGTACAATGTTCGCATGGTCACCGTATCTATTCCTTTTGCAGGATTTTGCTCAATCACTTCAATACAGCGGCTCACTAATGCTTTATCCATGGTATCAAAAGCATGATCGGTGAGTTCTAGCTCCAAAAATTCATACTCCTGCCTGTATTTGTCAGGATGAATTTTCCGGTAATGATCGGCAAACTCAAGGATGGCTTTGTAGTCATTTTGATCGAACACCGCAGTGCTCTCAAACAACTCAACCACATTAATGGATGTATCGGGCAGCTCTTCGATCAGATGATAAATAAACGCAAGACAGTCTGTCTCGGCTATTTTCTCATATAACTGATAAATCTCATCATCAGTCATGTTTTTCAGACTGGGGAAAGATGGGGGTTTCATTGAATTTTATTTTTGATTACAATTCCAACTCTATCTTGTCCAGGGGATACCAAAACGCCTTTTTGATCACCTCAGCTTCATCTTCCTCAAAAAGGTTCATGAAATCAATGATTCTGGCTTTCCGGGTAGAAACAAGCTCTGATTGTGCATATTTAAGGAATATCATTGTGCATTAATCAGGTTTTTTGCTGTGCATAAATTAAACTGTTACGGGTTCTGGGTTACTGCTGACTGCCAACTTTTTCCTTGTTCGGCGTTCATGACTGCTTTCTATGGACTGTTTTCAAACACTGCCTCCAAAAAATCTGCTGCCAGCTTCTTGTAATCCCTGTTTTTGATGATCCACTCCCGGCCTTTGGCGCCCATTTGTGCTCTTTCTTCCGGAGTTAATGCTTTCATTTTCATGATTGCTCCGGATAATTCTCCGGGTGATTCAGCAGCGCAACTGATGCCGGCGCCGCTCTCTTCAACTATGTTGCCGGGCGCTTCGATGGCATAAATAATGGGCTTGCCGGCCAGCATAAAGTCGTTGAGCTTGATTAAATTATTCCTTTTTTGATAGCGGACATTTTTAAGCGCCCGGGCTTACGCAAGATCAATGTGATCAAAAGTAGCGGTTTGTAATAAGCCCTATAAAGCAAGCCTTTCTTTGAAATCCCTGCATAATTTCAGGTGTTTGTCTGGGTTTTGGGATTTGAGGTTTTGTATGTTTAACAATTTCCATTGTACAGCTGGAAAAATGCTGAAATCATAAAGGCGCCAGTCGGGGGTTCCTTGCTCAAACATTAATAAGAAATGTTGTCTTCAGATGTGAGCGACGCATGTATTTTTTCAATCAAAAGAAGTCTGGTGCTTTCGTAGTCTTCATAAGTAAAGGATTGCCGGGTCATGCCTGAAAAATGATTCGTAAAGGCCTGTTTCTGATCTGCCAGGTTTGGAAACAGCATTTCGGCAAGTGGCCTTCCAGAACTTACCAGATAAAAAATGAATCCCTTTTTTAAGACGCTGTCAAAGGTTTGCGTTTTATACATTTGCTGGATATCGAATAAATCTCTGGGATGCTGCCTGTCGAGTGCAGCACACATCTTGCCACCAAACAAGTGGGGTTTGTCAACTACCTGTATTTCACAAAAGGCATCAAATTCTTTTTGCGCTTTATCGCATAATACCTTAATTTCCGGCGGACTATAACATCCCCGCTTTATGGTATTCACCTCAACTTTAATGCTGGCTTCCCTGTTTGAAATGATGAGCCTGGCATCCGCTTGCCTGAGTTCAACAGAGGTTTCGGGCAAAGTAGCCTCAACTTGATAAGCAATTCGCTGCAAAGCATCTTTAATGCCAGCCAATGAATTAACCCTGGTGTCAACCGGAAGATACGTAAGGTCAATCTCAACCGAAAGGCGGGGCATGTTGCTGTGGAACATGTTGATGGCAGTACCACCGTGCAGGGCAAAGTTACTTTCCCTGGCTACCAGGGGCAGTACTGAAAGCAATAGGTTTGCCTGCTTGTTATAATCCGGGGTTTTCATCAGCTTCCAACTCTTTTGGGACTGTAATCTTGTAACCTGCAACGTAAACACCATTGGAAACCACTCTGCGGTTGCCTTTTCCCAGGTCTATGTTACTTTTGATAAGATGTTTAAACCACGCGTGCCCAGCCTTTTCTGCCATGTAAAGAAACAGCCTTTTTACCTTAACCGAAGTACAATGCTCTAATAGTTTCTGTAAATTTGCCGGGTTCAGGTTGTTTAGCCCCTGCATTATTTCAAAGCACTCGGTTAGCTCTTGTTTTTGAGGCGCCAGGTACAAACACTCCATTAAAGCCCTTGCAGGCGATGAAATTTTTACCGCGAAGTTTTTATGCTCTATTTCAACAAGACCCATACCGGCAGGCAGGATACCAGATGTAGAATATTGTATTTCAACGCCCCAATGATGGTTTTTAAACCATGATGGCAGACGCTCCCCGGTGCTGCCAAACAAATAAACCACATTGCTGCCCATGCCCAGATAATGGCTTTTGCCCAAAAGAGTCAATGCTGTTTTGGCAGCAGGATGTACGCTCAGATTCAATTGCTGTTGCAAGGCATATATAGCCCCTGAATAATCAACCGAATCGCCAGCCCTTACCATTGCCCCGTTGCCTATTGCCTCCAACCAATGGCTGTTACGGTAGGTTCGCAAAAGCCCGGGGCTATACCCCTGCCTGCTCAACCAGTTGCTTGTAAGCACAACACCAGGCGGCTGAATATGCATCAACTTGTTTATTTTAGAACCGTTTTCTGTAGCCATAATACATTTATTGGTACAAAAATAAACAAAAACTTCTTTTTAGTTTAAAATGACCATGAAAAATGTAGGGGAACAACATTTTTTCGAACAAAAATAAACCTGGCGGTAGAAGGTGTTCGGGTTTCGGCGTTTGAGGTTCAGGCTTGCTTGCTATGGGCTGTTATCAAACACTGCCTCCAAAAAATCCGCTGCTAACTTCTTGTAATCCTTGTTTTTGATGATCCGCTCAAGGCCTCGTTTTTCATGGCTTCGTGTTCAGCCGGGCTCATTTTTTTCATGGTTTGTATAGCCTGGCTGAGGGCTTCGGGGTCTTCGGCTGCTTATCCAGATGTTGAATAATTTGAATTTGGAGCTTGGAAAAGATTACTTGACTTTATTAAAACGCAAGGCTGCTGAGGTTATATTTTGAAAGAATATGAAACGTTTACGCCTCTAACTGTTTATCCTTTCCGATAGAGTGGTATGTATTTCTTCAAGCCATAAAATGCATACACGATTAGGTACCACAAACTTCTGGCAAACGGAATTTTTTCAACATCCCGGTAAACTTTCCAGATGTAATACATCGTCTTCATTTTGTTTTTTGAAATGGAATGAGGGCGAAGCCTGTAATAACCAAGCGGTTCGGGATAGCTGTAAGCATATTGAATTTTGCGGAGGATTTCGAGCCAGAGGGTGTAATCATGCCTTTTCTTGATGTTGGCCATGTACATATTGCCCAGATGGTGGCGGTCGTAAACGGCTGTAAGGCAGCCAATATCGCATGTGCGCAGGATGTCGCGGTAGTTTACTTTTGAGCGGGTGGTGCTCAGACCAAGTTCTTTTCCATCTTCATCAATGATATGATAGGGTGCAAAAGTAAACACATAGTTGTTGACAAGCATAAAGCCGATTTGTTTTTCCAGTTTATCGGGTGTCCATAGGTCATCGCTATCGCAGAAGGCAATAAAGCGGCCGGTGGCCTGATCAATGGAATGTCTCCTGGCCGTTGCAGCCCCCATGTTTTCATTCAATTGAAATAATTTAATTCTTTGATCAATACCAGCAAATTTCTTTACAATGTTTACAGTGTGATCCGCCGATGCATCATCAGTGATCAACAACTCCCAGTCATGATAGGTCTGCACAAGAATTGACCTGATGGTCTCCTCAATAAACCTCTCTGAATTGAAAGTG
Organism: Bacteroidales bacterium; assembly: GCA_014860585.1. NCBI lineage: Bacteria > Pseudomonadati > Bacteroidota > Bacteroidia > Bacteroidales > Bacteroidales bacterium. Next base: position 38,915 of record JACZJL010000047.1, read on the forward strand.
GGGGTGATGATGGAAACTTTCATGGATATTTATATCCTTAAACTAAGATGGAAATCAAAGATTTTTTAATCTTCGTTTACAAGGAATTGAAGCGTTTTGTTTCTATTAGAATGCTGTTAGCAGCATCAAATCTTATCTTCAATAAATTAATTGGATTGATTTTTCGCTTTATGATTTCAGGAAAATAAATTACTGTTTCTAATAATGAAATTACAAATGATTTCCTGCCAAACATTCTCGCATGCACCGCCGCGCGAGTTTTAATGCGTTGTTTATCAAATTTATCAGTTTTTCTTACTGTACTCTCGTATGGGTGGTTGACAATATAAAATGGAAAGAATTCAACATTCAGTCCTGATTTTATGCAATCATTTATAAAGATAGCTTCCTCGCCAAAATGAAACTCTTTACTCCCAATCCCAAATCGCTCATCGAATTGGATTCCCCTATTCTTTATTGATTTTATCCTTATTGCAATTTCAATAGAAGAAATCGGGTGGTGCCAAAAATTCTTTAAGCCCTTTTGTTTAGCTGGATAATTTTTGTATTCAGGCTCACCCTCATTTGTTCTAATTTTAAAACAAGCAACATCCAAATGCGGATTAGCTTTAAACGCTTCACTGATCAAATTAAAAGTATTTGAAAAGTATTTAATGTCATCATCAGCAAGAAGGGCAATATCTCCATCAGCAAATTGTAATGCATTGTTCCTTGACTTCGCAAGACCTGCACCCAAAACCTGTGAAACAAATACATCTTCCCTATGGAGATTTTCCGGTACATACTTAAATTCTAAAGATCTATACTGATGTGAAATAATGTATTTGACCAACATATTTGCAGGTTGCAAAATGTCTTTTACCTTATCGATACCCTGATCAATAGTAGAAATGAGTATGTTGATGGTCATCAGTCAACTAATCGCAAGTGTGGTTGTTAAATGTTAGCTATTTTGAATAAAGAAAAAAAAACACGCCTGTAAGCCTGTTAGTCAAATATCTAAATGGATTACTCCCATTGGTTAAAAGTTTTCGGGTAAGGAAAATAGTCGATACGAAAACTTTTAAAACTGCTATAAAACCAAATTTTTTTGCATCTATTGCTCCTTGAATAGCAACCTTAGATTTATCAAACTCATTTGTGGTTTTTGTTGAACTTTCGTAAGGATGACTCACAATGTAAAAGGGGAAATACTGAATACTTAAACCAGCCTTCTGACAATCAATTATAAACATCTCTTCCTCTCCTCTTTTGTATTTTTCTGCCCCTAATCCAAACCTTTCATCAAAAAAAATTCCTTTTTCTTTAATGGCTTGTATACGAAAAGAAACTTCAATAGATGAAACATAGTGACGTTTTTTCTTCTTAAAGGTGTAGGCTTCAGTTGAATAGTTTTTGTATTCAGGTTCGCCATCATATGTTTTAATTTTAAAACAGGCCACATTCAGCGAGGGATCATCTGAATAAACTTTTTTAATGATTCGGAATGTATCTGGCAAATAGGTGATATCGTCATCTGCAATTATAGCAATATCACCATCTGCAATCATCAAAGCATTGTTACGACTTTTTGAAAGACCTTTCCCGGGTATTTGTGATATCTGAACATCTTCTCTTCTCAGTGCATCAGGAATTTCTAAAAATTTTTCATCTGTATATTGATGAGAAATAATGTATTTGATATCAGGCATTTTGTCCTGAAGTACCAATCCAACTTTATTAATACCATTATCAATAGTTGAAATTAAAACGTTTATGATCATATTAGGAATCAATTTAGTACCTCAAACTTTTTCAAAACCTCTATTGATTTCGACGAGAAAAGTATTTCATGAACAATTTTGGTAAATAACTCAAACTTTGCAAATTAAAAAACCACAATGATTTTAGTAATAATCCTAATCCATTAAGAAAATAACAAGTCGGTAACAAGGACAATCCAACAATTATCATCCCCCCGTTTAATTGAGCTTTGGAATGAGGCATTATTTTTAAGGTCAATTTTCTTTCTTTTGCCCGAAGTACGATCATTGCTTTAATTGTAAGATGAAATTGATAAGCTAAAGAAGCGTTTTTATTTAATGAAATACTATGTGAATGATGACGATAATAATACAATGGTTCATTAATAAATAAAACAGGGCCTGTTTCCTCTAACTTATAATAAAGATCCTTATCCACAGCTTTTTGCAGCCAGGCTGTTATCCCGCTGGTTTGTAAATACTTTGCTCTCTTAAACGTCGCAAAATGAGAAATCATTGGGTGTTGGTTCATCCATGAATATTTTGTGGGTTCAATCTGACCAACTTGATCCGAAACTGTAATTGGTTTAAGTAATTGATCACAATTATAGTAAGTAGAATAAATAATACTGTGGTCTAGATTGATATTATGTTGAAATATCATTTTCTCTAATGCTGACGAGCTAATTATATCATCAGCATCAACAAAACCACAAATGTCTCCCTTCGCGTTTTCTACACACTTTCTTTTTGTGTAACCACAGCCTCTGTTCTTATCATTCTTCAGAATTCTGATTCTGGAGTCGCTTTTGTGTTTTTCATAAACTGCATGGCTACTGTCAGTAGAAGC
>JACZJL010000048.1 GCA_014860585.1 Bacteroidales bacterium
TTTTGCCAGCTAAACATTTTTGAACGCTCTTTTCCCTTTTCGATCAAAGATTTCCTTAATTGCTCATCACCTGCCATTTGCTTCATTGCTTTGGTAATGGAATTGACCGACATCGGATCAACAAGCAGGGCGGCGTCACCAGCCACTTCGGGCATGGAAGTAACATTTGATGTAATTACGGGGGTGTGACAATAAAAAGCTTCAAGGATTGGAATGCCAAATCCTTCGAAATAGCTTACGTAAGTTATTGCAAGGGCGGAGGCAATGACATTATGTAACTGATCCACGTCGAGACGACCTGTGAAAACAACGTCATCTTTGTAACTCATTCGTTCGTAAGCTTTTTCGATAGCATCGGTCCACCACTTTTTCTCCCCGACAATCAGTAATTTCACCCCTTGCGCGTCTGATTCCCTGAATTGATCATACGCTGGGAACAACCTGGCTAAATTTTTTCGGGGATGCAGTGAGCCGACAAAAAGAAAATAGGGTGCACCTGCAGCATAACGCGTTCTGGTTGCTTTTTTAACCTCCTTTTCAATTGGTTTAAACGATTCGTTAGCCCCATTGTAAACCACGTCAATTTTATTCTTGTCAACACCGTAGAGATTAACAATGTCCTTTTTGGAATACTCCGACACTGTGGCGATCCTAACTGCTTTATGAGCATATTCAGGAAAGTAATTTCGATAGAACTTACGCTCGATTAATGGCAGGTCTTTCGGGTAATGCTCAAAGTTGAGGTCATGAAACACATTCATCGACGGAACCTGGCTCTTTAAAGATAAATAACCATCAGGTGAGAAAAACAGGTCTGCACCAATTTTTTCCAGAACCCGCGGGATGGAATGTTCGAACCAGATGTAATATAAAATGGGATGCCTGGCCTGGGGATGGACAACCAAAGGTTTTATGTTCTCCGAAAAGATAAATTCATCGCTGTACTTACGGTCGAAAATGAAATAAAACTCATGCTCAGGATGATTACGGGTGATACGTTTGAGGTTCTCATAGGTGAACCAACCGATTCCTTCCAGTTTTCCCCTGATCAGCAGTCTTGTATTTACGGCAATTTTCAATTGTACTTTTTTTCGCAAAAGTAAAAGATTTTCTCTGAATTTCAGGTGTGGGAATATTGAAAAAATGGCTTTATTGAGAATGTTTTATTTTAGCAGCAAATTTCAGCGAAAGCTATGAAGAATATCTGGTCGAAAATCAGTCAGAATTATTCCATCATATACAAGGGACTGCTATTCCTGGCTAGCCTTGTGGTGTTGGTTTCATTCTTTCCCAAGGAAGGCAAATTCAAATATGAATACACGAGGGGAAGACCATGGCCTCACCAGGATTTTATTGCCCCGTTCGATTTTGCTATTTTAAAACCCGACGAAGAGATTGAAAAAGAAAAGCAGGATATCCGCAGCAACATCGAGATCTATTTCAATTTCGACCTGGAAGCAAATGAGAGTAAGCGAAAAGCATTTGCCGAGCAGTTTGAGAAATCCTGGTTTAATAAGTACAATGATGGTCAGGCCAAAGAGAACCTGAAACGCCGCACACTCGATTACGGACTTAATGCCTTGTCAAAAATTCATACGAAAGGGGTCATTCAATCCATACCTGAACTTGATAACAAACCGGTCGATTTCCCCATCACCCTGATCATTCAGAATACGGCCGAAAAAGTCAAATTGTCTGATTTTTATACCATTCAATCAGCTTATGAAGCCATGATGAAGAATTTAAATCAGTCGGAGTTTATTGATAAAGAATTGCTTAAAAATCTGCTTGAGGAATTCATCACACAGAATGTTTTTTACAACGAACAGGTAACAAGTGCCGAGTTGCAGAAAAAGCTGGATCAGATTTCAACCACGAGGGGCATGGTACAGGAGGGCGAGCGCATCATTTCAAAGGGGGAAGTGATTTCGAATGCCAAATACCAGATTCTCGAATCGCTTCGCAAAGAATACGAAGTAAGACTTGGAGGAGGTACGAATTATTTTCTCATTCTTGCCGGACAGGTAATTCTAGTATCGATTTCTTTGCTGGTTTTGGTTGCTTTTCTCTTTTTTTTCCGGAAGGATTTACTTCAGGACAACAAGAAGGTAGTGCTGATCCTGCTGACAATAATCCTGATGGTTTTTATGACCAGTTTAGCGCTCAACTTTGGCCAGGAGTATATTTTCCTGGTTCCTCTTTGCATTGCACCGATTCTCATCCGTGTCTTTTTCGATACGAGGCTGGCTTTGTATGTTTTTATAATCACCATCATTTTGATTGGGTTTCTGGTGCCTAACAGCTTCCAATTTGTTTTTATGCAACTGATTTCGGGAATTATTACCATCTTCAGCATTGTATCACTGCAGCGACGGGCACAGTTCCTGTTTACCTCCCTTGTGATTTTTATTGCTTATTCAGTTATCTACACAGGTCTTAACCTGATGCAGGAAGGGAGTTTCGAAGAGATCAGAGTCATTAATTTTGCCATGTTTGCCGGATCCGCTTTTCTTATTCTTCTTGCTTATCCTTTGATTTATTTGTTTGAAAAAATATTTGGCCTGGTCACGGATGTTACACTGCTTGAGCTTTCGGACACTAACAGCAAACTGTTGCGGGAACTTTCGATGAAAGCACCAGGTACATTTCAACACTCGCTGCAGGTGGCTAACCTGGCTGAGGAATGCATTTTTGTTATCGGCGGCAATGCCTTACTTACCCGCACAGGCGCATTATACCACGATATTGGTAAAATGGATAACCCGATATATTTTATCGAAAACCAGGTAACAGGTATAAATCCACATGACGAACTTACTTTTGAAGAGAGTGCAGGGATTATTATTGACCATGTAATCCTCGGTATCGAAAAAGCACGAAAAGCCAAATTACCCGACCAGATTATTGATTTCATCCGTACTCATCACGGAACGCGGAAAGTGGAGTACTTCTACATTATGCATCAAAAAGATAATCCTGATGAGATCATCGATGAACGGCAGTTTACCTATCCGGGACCGATTCCTTTTTCAAAAGAAACTTCTGTGGTCATGATGGCCGATTCGGTGGAAGCAGCTTCCAGAAGTCTTAAACTGATTGACGAGAAGACCATCAGCAGTCTGGTCGAAAACATCATCAACAAGCAGATGGAAACCGCTCAGTTTTCCAATTCTAATATTACCCTGCGCGACATCAATAAGGTGAAGAAGATTCTTAAACGAAAGTTGATGAATATTTACCACATCAGGATTGAATACCCGACTTAGCCACGGATGTTATTTTAATAGTGAACTCCGCTTCAGCTAAAACCCATACACCGTAAAACCCCCGTCCACAGTAATACATTGACCGGTGATGTATGAGGAAGCTTCCATAGACAGAAACGCGACTGCTGCCGCTACCTCCGCCGCCTTTCCGATGCGTTTCATTGGTGTGCGTGCGAGGACTTCGTGTAGATATTCCTTATTGCTCAATACCTGCTCTGCCAGTGGTGTTTCGATATACCAGGGTGCTACCGAGTTTACCCTGATATTGTCAGCAGCCCATTCACAAGCCAGGTTCCTGGTCATCTGAATCATGGCAGCTTTGGTCATGCCATACACCACCCCTGTCCTGAGGCTTGTCAGCCCTGCCACCGACGCCATGTTAACAATCGCGGCATTGGCTGATTTTTGCAGTAGCGGATATAAACTTCTTGACAAATCAAAGGCCGACAACAGGTTGGTCTGAACAATGAAATCGAGTTCGGTCTCATTGTAATCAACAGATTTGCGGCGGATATTGGTTCCAACATTATTTACCAGGATATCCAATTTCCCATATTTCAGGTTCACCGTTTCCGGAAGTTTTTGCCGTTGTGCAGCAATGGACAGGTCGGCAATCACCGGGATGATCCTGTCCTGTTTTTCACTGAAACTTCCAACGGTTTTACTCATCAGTTCTTTGTTTCGGCTAATGATCATCACCGTTGCACCCAATTCGACAAACTCCTGTGCTATAGCAAGACCGATACCTCTTGTGGCCCCAGTAACCAGGGCCATTTTACCTTCCAAAGCCCATTTATTTTGCATAAAAATCAGTTTTGGGTCAAAAGTAGAGGTTTTTGGGGGAATACATGGTAAAATGATGCGGTGATTCAGGTTAAGACGACAATAAAAGAAATCGGTCAATAAACCTGATTGCTTTAACAGGAAATCACGTGGTACACTTTGGGTACTGAATAAAAGAAAAGCCTTTAAATATTTCTATAATTTAAAGGCTTAACATGTTGAATATCAGTATATTAGTGATCCGGGCGGGATTCGAACCCACGGCCCGCAGCTTAGAAGGCTGCTGCTCTATCCAACTGAGCTACCGGACCAGTTTTTACGGCGACAAAATTAGGATTTATTTTTTGATCAGAATGCCCATCATCGAAAAAACCTTGCCACGTTCAGTTGCTTTTCCCTATTTTTGCCAAAATTTAACCATTGATTGTCATGAAAATATCTGTCGAAATCAGCTACTACCCGCTTAATGTACAATACAAACCACATATTAAGGATTTTATTAAAAGGTTAACATCTCATCAAAGTCTGGTGGTGAACTCCAACACCATGAGCACCCAGGTTTTTGGCGAGTATGCTGATGTGATGCAGGCACTCGCTGAAGAAATTCACAAATCCTTTGAACTGCCGCATTCTGTTTTTGTACTCAAAATTATCAATGCCGATCTTAATAAGTCGTAATGCTGGCTTCCGGTTTCTTCGATCTATTCTATCAAAACCTGCTTCATTCCACCTGGCTTGAGGCAATTGCAGTGCTCTTTGGGTTACTGAGTGTCTGGTATGCAAAAAAGGCAAATATCCTTGTTTATCCAACCGGGATCATCTCTGTGCTGATTTATGTTTACATCTGTTATTTTGCCGGGCTTTATGCCGATATGGGGATCAATTTTTTTTATTTTCTTGTCAGCATTTACGGTTGGTACAAATGGACACGTAAGGATAAAACGAACCGGGTGTTGCCAATCAGCAGATGCTCGGGGGGTGAGCATCTTTTGGGGATTGTTGCAACGGTCGTTTTTTTTCTCATTCTGCAGTATGTCTTGCGACATTACACTGATAGTTCCGTTCCCTATGTCGATTCATTTACAACTGCAATTTTCATTGTAGGCATGGGATTGATGGCAATAAAAAAGATTGAGAACTGGATTTACTGGATCGTTGGCGACCTGGTTTCAATCCCTCTCTACTTTCATAAAGATTTGGTTCTGACCAGTTTTCAGTACCTGGTTTTTTTAGTACTTGCCGTAATGGGATACCTTGAGTGGCGTGAAAAAATGAAACATGCTGAAGTTGGATAATCTCATCAAAATAGCCATCACCGGGCCGGAGTCAACCGGCAAATCGGCCATTTCACAGCAACTGGCTGACCATTACAATACGTTGTGGGTTCCTGAGTTTGCTCGGGTTTACCTCTTACAAATTGAGCGACCATATTGCTATGATGATATCCTCCAAATTGCCCGGGGGCAAAAGAAATCGGAAGAGGCATTCGAGCCGGTTGCCAACAACATACTTTTTTCGGACACCGAATTGTTTGTGACCAAAATCTGGTGCAATGTTAGATTTGGGAAATGCCATTCATGGATTGAAGATCAGCTCAAAAAACAACTTTATGATCTTTATTTATTATTGGATGTAGATCTGCCGTGGGAGTACGATCCCTTGAGAGAACACCCCGAAGGACGGGATTTGTTATTGGGATTGTTTAAAATGGAGTTGGATAAATATGGTTGTAATTATCGGATTATTAGTGGGGTGGGGGATGAGCGCCTTAAAAATGCCATCGCTGTAGTTGATAATTTGATCTTAAATAAAAGTGTAACCAAACCGTTATGATGAGATGAAAAATGAAACTGCCAACCCAAGGATGCACGTGTTGTTTTTACCGCGCTGGTATCCGCATCGCTACGACCCGATGATGGGCTTGTTTATCGAAAGGCACGGTATGTCGGTGCTTCCTCATGCCGATGTGTCGGTGCTGTACGTTCATGCCGATGAAAAGTTGCTGGGTAAGACATTCGACATAGAGCAGTCGGAAAGCGGTCTTTTCACTATCAGGGTTTACTTTAAAAAGTCTGGCTTGAAGCCTGCTTTTCTGGCTAATATAATTAATTTATATCGCTTCTTTATTAGTCATGTTAAGGGTTTCAGGATGATCAGAAAGCAGCGCCGTATACCAGATCTTGTTCACGTTCATGTGCTTACCCGCTGCGGAGTGATCGCCTGGTTTTATAAATTACTTGCCGGCGTTCCTTATGTAATTACTGAACACTGGACACGCTACCTGCCTACTACCGATACTTATCACGGTGGTCTGAGGAAATTCCTTACCCGTATTGTGGTAAAAAACGCCAGCGCTATCCTGCCTGTCACTGCTAACCTTCGTGATGCCATGATTGCCAACGGATTGGAGAACAACAACTATGTCGTTATTCCCAATGTGGTTGATGTTGAAAAATTCAAACCCATCGAGAAACCGATTAACGATGGCAGGAAAATAATGGTTCATCTCTCCTGTTTTACCGATAAGCAAAAGAATATCAGCGGCATTTTGAGGGTGATCAAAAAGCTAAGTGAAACCCGTGATGATTTTCTTTTGAAGCTGATCGGTGACGGCGAAGACTTTGTTCAGATGAAAGCAATGTCTGATAAATTGGGTCTTACCGATCGCTTTGTTGAGTTTACCGGTTTGAAGGAGAATGAAGCGCTGGTTGAGTTGCTCAATAATGCCGACCTGATGATCATGTTCAGCAACTATGAAAACTTGCCGGTGGTAATTCTCGAAAGTTACGCCTGCGGGGTTCCGGTTATTTCCACCCGCGTTGGCGGGATCCACGAGCACATGAACGATAGCCTGGGGAAACTTGTTGAGATGCAGAATGAAAGGCAATTCCTTAAGGCTTTGGAAAATTATCTTGAAGACCCGGGAATTTACCGGAGTGATAAAATCAGAAAATATGCCGTTGATCATTTCAGTAACGAGGTGATCGGTAATTCCATTTACAAGGCTTATAGTAATGTTGTCAGTCATTAATTGAATAGAATTTCCAACCTATTTTAATCATCAGAACATGACCAAATTAACTGCAATTAAACTTTTTCAGGATACGAAAGTCCGCACAGCATGGGTAGAACAGGAAGAAAAATGGTACTTTTCGATAGTTGATGTTGTTGGAATTCTCTCCGATAGTGTTGATCCACAGGCTTACTGGAGAAAATTAAAGCAACGTTTACTAATTGAAGGAAATGAAACCGTGACGAATTGTCACGCTTTGAAAATGGAAGCCAGCGACGGAAAAATGCGCCTTACCGATGTTGCTGATACCGAGCAACTGCTA
>JACZJL010000049.1 GCA_014860585.1 Bacteroidales bacterium
AAATTACAAGGCCATATGATTCATCCAGCTTTTTGGAATTTTAGTGCCGTTTCTTTTATGTCAGCAGTCCAGAATGCGGATTTTCTACTCAATGGCATTGCTTGACCAGATTATTCTTTCAATCATTGGTCAATCAGTTTATTCACTTCATCATCGGACAGATAATCTCCATTTTCAATCTGTAGTTCCGATTCAGCAATTCGTCGTCTTTGCTGTGATGTGAGTACCGGAATTGCTGAAGCTGAATATTTGCGATCAATCAACTCCTTGATGGTGAGCAGAAAATCATTGTCGTCAATGTTTTCGATGCCTTCCATAAGTTGTTGCTTTATTTCATTTGTGCTCATGGTTGTATGGTTTAATTGAAGATAAACGCTGAACAGGCTAAACTAATTTTTGTTCCTGTAAAGTCAAATAAAAACTTCATACCGCGATCTGGTATATCTTTTTTTCCCGGTCAGCTGCATAACTTAGCGCCGCATAAATGTCTTCACTGGTCAACTCATCAAAATCGTGGATAATCTCCTCAACGGTCATACCTGAAGCCAGCCAACCAAGTATATCGCTCACAGTTATTCTCATCCCTCTGATGCATGGCTTCCCACCACGTTTTCCAGGTTCAATAGTGATTATGTTTTGGTAATTTACCATGGGTTAAACTTTGTATTTCGAGCAAAGGTATTGCTTTTTTGTAAGTTGATACAAAACCTACATCCCCACCGCCTTGAAAACCGCCCACTCGCCGAAGCGTTTGCGGTCGGGTTTGATAAACCAGAGAAAATGATGACATATTTGGGGTTAAAAACTTCTGGAAGTGAAAAGCGTTATCTTTGCATAAGTAAAACTTTTTAGAAAATGCCAACGGTATTCAGAGCAAAAGGATTTCGTTTTTTCTTTTATGTAAACGACCACACTCCAATGCACATACACATTGAAAAAGATGAAGGCACAGCAAAGTTCAACCTTGAACCTGTTGAGCTCGTCAGGTCCAAACGTTTGAAAGCGTCTGAGTTGGCAGAAATCCGAAATTTGATTCTCGAAAATTTAGAACTTTTTAAAGTAAAATGGGATGAACACTTTAACAATTAATAAATCTACTATTGCCAACGAGCTTTGGTTCCGCGATGAAAAATTATATGTCGTTTTAGATGACGGACGCGAACTTGCCGTCCCGGTTGATTGGTTCCCAAAACTGAGAGATGCCACAGATAAGCAGCGAAATAACTGGCGATTCATCGGTGGAGGCGAAGGAATTCACTGGGAGGATTTGGACGAGGATATTCTTGTTGAAGGGTTGCTTTAGCATTAATCCAATTTCTCTTTAAAATTCCTAAACAGCAGCCCTGACAGGGTTCCAAACCCTGTCAGGGCTAATTCCCAAAACCTACATCCCCACTGCCCTGAACACTGCCCTTTCACCGAAGCGCTTGCGGATGCGGTCGAGCGACTGGTAGAGGCTGACCATTTCGGGGGTGTCTTCGAAGAGGTTGAGTTGCTGCACGCCGCCGACAAGGTGGCTCAGGCGCACCCCGATGAGCCGGATGAGCATGCGGCGGGTGTAGAGCCGGTCGAAAAGCTCGAGCGCCGTTTTGGCGAGTACGTGGTCGAAGGAGGTGTAGGGAATCGCCTTTTGCAGTGTGTGGGTGTCAAAGTTGGCGTAGCGGATCTTCACGGTGATGCAGCCGGTGAGTTTTCCCTTTTTGCGCAGGCTGAAGGCGATCTTCTCGATCATCGAACTGAGGATTTCGCGCATGCGCGTTACGTCAATGGAGTCCTGCTCAAAGGTGGTTTCGGTGCTGATGGACTTGCGTTCGGAGTAAGGTACCACAGGGTTTGAGTCAATGCCGTTGGCTTTTTTCCAGATGTCAATACCGTTTTTGCCCATCAGCTTGTCCATCATCTCGGGAGGAATCAGGCTAAGGGTCTGGATGTTGGCTATGCCCATCGAGCGGAGGGTCTGGTAGGTTTTGGCGCCGATCATGGGGATTTTGCGGATGGAGAGCGGCGCCAGGAAAGGCTTCACGCGCGGCGCTTCTACCTGAATCTCGCCGTTGGGCTTGGCCTCGCCGGTGGCGATCTTCGACACGGTTTTGTTCACCGACAGCCCTACCGAGATGGGCAGCCCGGTTTCCCGGATGATGCGCTGCCGCAGCTCGTGCGTCCACTTCATCGAGCCGAAGAAGCGGTCCATCCCCGTGATGTCGAGGTAATGCTCGTCAATGGAGGCTTTTTCGTAAACGGGTGCACTCTCGGCGATGATGTCGGTGACCATGCGTGAGTATTTGCTGTACTGGTCGCCGTCGCCGCGGATCACGATGGCGTCGCGGCACAGGTTGAGCGCCAGCTTCATGGGCATGGCCGAGTGCACCCCGAAGCGCCTCGCCTCGTAGCTGCACCCTGCCACCACGCCGCGGTCGGACGTGCCGCCAACAATCACCGGCTTGCCCACCAGCGACGAGTTCAGCAGTCGCTCCACCGACACAAAAAAAGTGTCAAGGTCGAAGTGTACGATCGTGCGGCGGTCGTTTACCTCGTCTCCATCCGGTTGCAGCACCATCGGGCTTGAATAGGGCTGGCGGTAGTTCATCAGATTTTTTTTATCAAAAATGTTGTTTGATTAAAATATAATCATAATTTTGCCAGCAAATTAATCATTTTATAATTATCAACGATGAAAATGTTAATAAAAAAATCAACAACAATGACAGCCCGACAACAATGACAACAAACATTTAATCCCATCCTCCCATGCATTTTAATTCCAACATCAAATTCCTTCGCAAGCGCAAGGGGCGCACACAGGACGATTTGGCTGCTACTCTCGGCATACCGCGTTCAACGCTGAACAACTACGAAAACCAGATCGCACAGCCCGGCATCAACCTGCTGATCGCCATCTCAGCGTATTTCGGCATTGCCATTGACACACTGATCAAAGTGGATTTGGCCAAACTGTCGGAGAGTGAGTTGTGGCAGTTGGAGCACGGCTACGATGTCTTTATCCGCGGCAGCAACCTGCGCATACTCAGCACCACAGTGAATGCCGACAACGAAGAAAACATCGAGCTGGTCTCGGAGAAGGCCAAAGCAGGATACTCCAGCGGTTTTGCCGACCCGGAGTACATCCGCATTTTGCCGACGTTTCAACTGCCATTTTTATCCACGGAGAAGAAATACCGCACCTTCCAGATCAGCGGTGACTCCATGCTACCCATCCCGCATGGCTCGTGGGTCACCGGCGAGTTTGTGCAAAACTGGGAATTGATCCGAAACAAGCAGGCCTACATCATCCTCACCCTCAACGAAGGCATCCTGTTCAAAGTGGCCGAAAACCTGATTGCCGAAAGCGGTCAACTGCGGCTGCACTCGCTCAATCCCATCTATTTACCCTACAGCATTCACGTGAACGAGATCAGGGAGGTTTGGAAATTCATCCACTACATCAGCGCAGAACTGCCGGAGGAGCGGACGTCGGAAAGCCGGATGATGGAAGATATAGCTGAGATCAGGAAAGAAGTAAAAGGAATTAGCGAAAAGTTGGAAGGATTACCTGAAAAATAGAAGCAGCCTTGAAACTACCCCCCGCCTATTGTGGAATTTCACCGCATCATGAAAAAGGAGTATTTTTGTTTCATCAAATTCATACATTTATGACTTTACACGAACAAATATTGAAGGACAAAAATGGTAATAATATTGGCGTTTTTTTGCCAATGGCTGATTACGAAGCTTTGTTGAAGACAATCAGAGATTTGGAGGATTTTCAAGATGTAAAGGATTTTGATTTGGTGAAGTCTTCGGATGAAGAAATAATTCCAATTGAACAGGCCTTTATTGAAATTGAAGCTCAGCGAAATGACCTATAAAGTATTCATCAGACGAAGCGCCCAAAAGCAACTTTTAAAAATTCCTGCAAGTGATTATCTCAAAATAAAACAGAGCATTCTTAATCTCGCTTACGATCCCAGACCTGCTGATTCGGTAAAACTTAAGAACAGGGAAGGATGGAGGATTCGTCAGGGAAATTACAGGATCATATATGAAATTCAGGACAACAAACTCATTGTCCTGGTTTTGAGAATCGTACATCGAAAGGATATTTACAGACTCTGATTTTCGATTTGATCTTGGGTGAACTCCTTAATTGTTTCCACAACTTATTCAAATCAGGCTTAAATTTGCTTGTTTATTAGAGATAGCCTTTTTTTCTCGACAGAATTTTGTCTGAAATTTTCGTTAAAACACAAGCATGAAAAACCAGCCGCCCGCCAACCAATTTTTCCCAATGTTTACAAAGTGAATGAGTTGACTGTAATTTCTCCGGCTAAACTTCATTTGTTGATCGGTTAATCACTTATTCACTCCCGGGAAAATATATAGCGGCAA
>JACZJL010000050.1 GCA_014860585.1 Bacteroidales bacterium
TATTTCGGCAGTGGTTCGGTATGGTGTGAATGCCGATCAATCCTATTCTATCAGCCGCGACATCGTCTGGCCAATGCTGCGCACTATCCCCAATAATACCCACGCCAGTTTGATCCGCTCTTTCAGGCTCGACCCGATCACCCTGATTTCTATTAATGGCTGGGCTGTGAAGCAGGAAAAAGTGACCGATTTCAGCCTTGATGGAAAAATCACGGTAAATAGTCGTTTGGATACAGACATTCACCTCCGGCGGGTGATTTTTCCCTCGACCGATTTACCTGTTTTTTGTGAAAAATATGAACTGACCAACCATCGCGATAAGGCCGTGGTCATTGACCTGCCGGAAATCAACAATGTAATCCGGACACTTGATGATCAGGGGGTTGAAGGAAGTTATTCGCTCATTGCTAAATCAATGGGTCATGGGGCTTACAGGCTTGAACCAGGTGAGATGATCAACTACTATTTGTTCTTTTTAGGGCAAAAAAAAGGTGAAAATTTTCCGGAGATTAATATTGAAAATGAACTTTCCAAAAGAGAATCCTTTCTTGATTTGTTGGCCACTAACCTCATCCTCGAAACTCCCGACCCTATCCTGAACCGGATGTTTGCCTTTGCCAAAATCCGTGCAGCCGAAAGCATTTACCAAACCAAAGGCGGCCCGATGCACGGGCCGGGAGGGTTAAGATATTACGCCGCCATTTGGGCTAACGACCAGGCCGAATACATCAACCCATTTTTCCCATTTTTGGGATATGATTATGGCATCGAATCGGCCCTGAATTCATTTCGCCATTTTGCCCGGTTTATGAATGCTGATTACAAATCCATCCCCAGTTCCATCATTGCCGAGGGAATTGACATCTGGCATGGCGCCGGCGATCGCGGCGATGGAGCAATGATAGCTTACGGCGCCACCCGTTTTGCGCTCTCTCTGGGAGATCGGAAAATCGCTGATGAACTCTGGCCGCTTATCGAATGGACGCTCGAATTCAACAGGCGCAAACTGAACCCATCGGGCGTTGTCAACTCCGATTCCGACGAACTCGAGGGGAGATTCCCGGCAGGCAGCGCCAATCTTACGACTTCATCACTTTACTACGACGCCCTGATTTCTGCAGCTTACCTTGCTGAAGATCTGGGGAAAAACCGTAAACAAATTAGTGAGTACCGTGAACAGGCAAAAACGCTGAAAAGGAATATCGAGAAGTACTTCGGCGCCCAAATGATGGGTTATGACACCTACCGCTATTACGATGGAAATGATGTGCTGAGAGCATGGATTTGCATCCCGTTAACTGTCGGGATTTTTGACCGGAAAGAGGGTACAATTGATGCCCTGTTTTCTCCTGATTTATGGACTGATGACGGACTGGCTTCCGTTTCGGGAGATAAAACGTTTTGGGACAGGGCAACGCTTTATGCATTGAGAGGAGTTTTTGCAGCCGGCGACACCCACAGAGGGATTGAGTTTCTGAAATATTATTCTAACCGTCGGCTGCTTGGCGACCATGTCCCTTATCCTGTTGAAGCGTTCCCCGAAGGCAACCAGCGTCATTTGTCTGCTGAGAGCGGGCTGTACTGCCGGATTTTCACCGAAGGGCTGTTTGGTATCCGGCCGGTTTCACTTAATGGCTTCACCTTAACCCCTCAGTTACCTGATGATTGGGATCAGATGAAACTAATTAATATACATGGTTTTCAGCAATTATTTGATCTTGAAGTAAACCGCGAAGGTAACAGGATCAGAGTGAAGGTAATCAGCGCCGGGAATGTTATCGTCAGCAGATTGATTAATAGTGGTGAAAGCCTGAAAGTGCAATTCAAATAGTTAAGATGATGAAAAGCGAAATCATAATTTACCAAACTGACGAGCAATCCACCAGGCTTGAGGTTAGGCTGGATGAAGAAACCATATGGCTTACGCAGGCTCAAATAGTCATACTTTTTGACAGTAGCAAGCCAAACATTAGCGAACATATCAAACATATTTTTCAATCAGGCGAATTAGACAAGCAGGCAACTGTTCGGGATTTCCGAACAGTTCAAATAGAAGGAAAAAGAAAGGTCTCCCGCGACATCACTCATTACAATCTCGATGTCATCATTTCCGTGGGGTACAGAGTGAATTCAATTCGTGGAACGCAATTCCGAATTTGGGCAAATAAAGTGCTGAAAGACTACCTTTTGAAAGGGTATACCATTAACCAGCGCTTCGAACGGATCGAGAAAGATGTTCATTTTATTAAGGATGAAGTTCTTAATCTCAAAGGAAAAGTAGAAGAGTTTGATTTACAAATCAAAACCGGACTGCCGCCAAACGAAGGGATATTTTTCGACGGGCAGGTGTTTGATGCTTACGTGTTTGTATCGGATTTGATAAAGTCAGCCAAAAAATCGGTTGTGCTGATTGACAATTATGTGGATGAGAGCGTTTTGTCACTGCTGTCGAAAAGAAATGAAGGTGTAACCGCCACCATCTACACTTCAAAATTGACCCGCCAATTCGAGCTGGATTTGAAAAAGCACAATGAGCAATACCCCGCCATCAATGTTGAAACGTTTACCAAATCCCACGACCGTTTCCTGATCATTGACCGGAAGATGGTGTTTCACATTGGAGCATCGCTGAAAGATTTGGGGAAAAAGTGGTTTGCATTTTCTAAAATGGAAATGAACGCCAGGGATTTACTCACACGACTGAAAAATTAATTAAACACAATTAGCCATGAACCATCAACTTACATTGTTTCCCATCACTTTACTCCTGCTATTCAACTTTTCGTTACTGGCACAGCAAAAAATTGGTACGGATGATATCCGTGGAAAAGGGCAGTGGTTTGCAGATGCCAAACCGGGGACTGAAAGTTTTGATGTGAATGTGAGCGTAAATGATGAAATAAATTTTGATCCACAGACGGATGGTGAAGGTTTCCCTTATGCCTGGCCGTCTGACACAGCGGTGAGCGCAAAATTGCACGAGTGGCAGGATTGGAAATTCGGGGTAATTATCCACTGGGGGCCATACAGCGAGTGGGGCATTGTGGAAAGCTGGAGCCTCTGCCCCGAAGACGAACCCTGGTGTGAGCGGCGCGGTCCTTATTCCCGCGATTATTACACTTATTTAAAGGAGTACGAGAAGATCAGGCACACATTCAATCCCACCGGTTTTGACCCGCAAAAGTGGGCTGCAGCCTGCGCCGATGCAGGAATGAAGTATGTCGTTTTCACCACTAAACATCATGACGGCTTTTGCATGTTTGATTCAAAATACACCGATTACAAAATCACCGGAAGCGAAAGCATTTTTTCCAACAACCCCAAAAGCAATATTGTGGATGAGGTTTTTACAGCTTTTCGGGAAAAAGAAATGGCCATTGGCGCTTATTTCAGCAAGCCCGACTGGCACAACGACGACTACTGGTGGCCTTACTTCCCGGTATTCGACCGCAATGTGAACTACGATCCCAAAAAGTATCCCGACCGATGGAAACGATTTCAGGAGTTCACTTTTAATCAGATCAAAGAATTGATGAGCGACTATGGCAAAGTGGATATTCTCTGGCTGGATGGCGGCTGGGTGCGGCCCGAAGGCACACTCACCGAAGAAACCCGCCCCTGGCTCGGCAAAAACCAGTGGATTCAGGATGTGAATATGCCGGCTATTGCCAAAAGAGCCCGTGAACTGCAGCCCGGCCTCCTCATCGTTGACCGCACCGTGCACGGCGAGTTTGAAAACTACCGCACCCCCGAGCAGCAAATTCCAGACGTGATGCCCGATTATCCGTGGGAAAGTTGCATTACCCTTGGCAACAGTTGGTATCATACCGGGCCAAACGAAAACTACAAATCAGCAACGTGGGCTATCCACACGTTGGTGAAAATAGTGGCAAAAGGCGGTAACTTCCTTCTTGGCATTGGACCTGACAAAACCGGAGAGCTTCCTCCTGTGGTTTACGAGCGGCTGGCTGAAATTGGAAAATGGATGGAGGTAAACGGAGAAGCGATTTACAACACAAAGCCGCTGGCGCCCAACCAGACAGGAGATTTTTGTTTTACCCGGTCGAAAGATGGGAAAACAAAATACGCCATCTTCCTCAAAGCAGAAGATACAGACCTCCCCGACACCATCCAATTACCCGCAGGGTTTGCCGGTGAAAGCGCCGATATCCAACTGCTTGGCCACAAAGGGAAATTGCAGGTTCTAAAGAAAGATGGTGTTTGCAGCATCAAAATCTCAAATTCAATTAAGAATGATTTGGCTAATAGACCAGCGATGGTGTTTCGGGTTGGGGTAAAAATCTCACAAGGGAATTGAAACCCTTAGCATAGGCTCTCCGCTGCCGGAAGACTTCGATTTAAATTGCAGGGTATAAGCTTGCAAAAATTAATCTTCCATTTTCATGACTTAATTTTTTCGAAATAGGCAAACTCAAATTCTTTAACCAGCGACAAATCTTC
>JACZJL010000051.1 GCA_014860585.1 Bacteroidales bacterium
GACTGGGATCCGGACGGCAATTTGGATCCGGCCAGTGTCACGCTGGTAGACGGCGGGAGCGCAGATGCCAATGGTACGCTGACGCTGAACGCAGACGGTAGTTTCACCTACACGCCGGACCTTGACTTTGTCGGCCAGGTAAGCTTTACTTACCAGGTATGCGACACCGGCACACCGGTTTATTGCGATGAAGCGATAGTGACGATCGACATTTACCCGAATCCGTTTGGTGAGAACTACACGTTTGCGGTAGATGACAGTTATATAGGAACGCAGGACGATCCGATCATTGGCAACATTTTGGCAAATGACTACGATCCGGAATTAGACATCCAAACCTTCAGTGCGATCCTGGTAGAGCCACAACATGGAACAGTGACGGTGACCTTGGCGGGCGACTTTGTGTACACACCTGAACCGGGCTATTACGGGCCGGATCAGTTTGTATACGAGGTGTGTGACGATGGTACTCCGATAGCTTGTGATCAGGCGACGGTTTACCTGCTGGTAGCACCACTTCCTGATGTTACTCCAATTATCACTGCAGTGCCCAACGTAATGAACGGACCGACGGATTTTTACGTTACTGTCAGGATTACTGAATTGAACAATGTTAACACCAATGGTTTGATTACTGTAAGGATTCCAAAGGATACACGTTGGGTTTTAGATGGTCCTTATGATCAGTCACTCACTATGCTTGGAACAACCCCTCTTAATAATGCAGATTGGAACTATTCAGACGATGCAACATACCACATTTTCACCACGACCGCTGTAATTCCTGCCGGAGGATTTTCGTACTTTGGTTTTAATGCCAGGTGGGATGCAGGACAAACTGTTGGTATCTATACCATTACCTCCCAAATTGTTGAAGGAAGTGGTGGTGAAATCCGCATCGACAATAACGTTGATGCTGAAAAGCTTGATTATTTTATTAACTAAATAAAACATTCTACTATGAGGAGGGGACTTTTTACAATTATTATTTTTATTTCAGCACTGATTTCAAATGCACAAAGTTGGAATCCATACGTAAACCAGGGTATTGTGAGCCCTGCACCAATGTTACCTGCTGAGTTTAATGGCTCAGGTACGCTTTCTTTTAATATTGGAAATACAGGAAGTACAATTCTGGACTTGAGGGTAAATCAGGAAATGACGCTTAAAATAACCTTATCCAAAGGCGTACCAGACAATGCAGATCCAATCGCTGCATTGGGTGGTACATGGCTTGGATATTTCAATTGGACTTATGATCCGGGCCTTAGGACTTACACTGCTGTTCAGAATCAGGATATTCCAGGATCCAGCCAGGGAAATATTACGATAGCCTACAAGGTGGTTGAAAATACTGCCATAGGTTCGCCACAAAATGGTTTTAATGTGAATATCCAGCCACCACCCTATACCAATGGATTCAACACTACTGACGATGATGCTGTTAGCTCCTACACCTATGTGAGGGCTTTGGATTATGGAGATGCCCCATTGAGTTTTGGTAGTGTATATCATGAAATTAGTCTTTTCAAAGACCCAATTGAAGATTACTATTTGAGTTACATGTATTTGGGGGCTGCAGTTAGTGCCGAGCCTGCCTATCAGGCTTCGGCTAATGCTGATGCTGATACTTATGATGATGGTGTTGTTTTTCCAATTATGGTTGCCGGTTCTGCAGTTGTAATTCCAGTTAGTCTCACAATAGTTGATGGTGATTTATCATTTGCAACCGGAAGACTAAACGGCTGGATAGATTGGAACGGTGATGGTGATTTTTTAGATACCGGTGAAAGGATTGCTAATAATATGTCTATTGATTATTTTACTCTGGGAGATAATACCGGAACAGTTAATCTAAATGTAACTATACCCTTAAATGCAACAACAAACCCTACATTTGCCCGGTTCAGGTTTGGAAATCCAGCGTCCTCTCCCACTCAAATTCCATCTACCAATTGGGGTGAAGTTGAGGATTACCAGATCACTATTCTAAATGAGGCAGATATTGCAGTAGTGAAGTCTGTTGAAACAACTCCTCCAACAGCAGTGGTTGCAGGTGGTGAACTAATGTACAAATTAGTTATCAGCAATGCCGGACCATCTGTTGCCCAGAACGTTGTACTTTCTGATCTTCTTAGTAACCTACCCTTCCCTTCACCACAATATGCTACTTCTACTTCCGGACCCTGGAATGCCTGGTCGGGTTCTATTTCTATCGGTTCGATGTCACCTTCTGCTTCTGTGACTTACTATATTAAGGGCACACTAAGCATCAACCAGTGTACAGATGTAATGAACACAGCTTCGGTGACAACTACAACAAATGATCCCAATCTTCTAAATAACGAATCATCAGTTACTACCACGGTTTATGATGCAACCAATCCCGAAATTGCTGGCTGTGCTGTTCAGCGGAATCTTACCGGATGTAATACTTCAGTAATAACACAACCTGTTTACTCTGAAACATTGGCATCATCATCTGAATCAGAATTTGAAGGCCAACCGAACAATGGCGACGCAAGTGATAACTGTGCTATTACAACTGTCGAATATATGGATGAGGTAACATCAGGTGCTGGTGTTTGTCCAATTGTCGTGATAAGAACATGGTATATCAGAGATGCAGCGGGGAATACAGCTACTTGTGAGCAGACGATCACGATCACGGACAACACGCCACCGACGTTTGACGCACCGGCTGCCATCACTGTTTACAAGGATGCCGATTGTTTGTACAACATTTTACCAGCAATAACAGGCGAGCCGACGAACGTAGATGACAACT